>DASQZP010001175.1:0-2196 GCA_035638655.1 Bacteroidales bacterium | reverse complement strand
CCAAAGTACCCAGCCCCGGGAGATAAGTCGTGTTGTTCCGCCACCACTATACAGGGGAGCCCCAATTGAAAGTACTTTTTTCTTAAGCACCACTGCCCTCACACCTACCGGCAATCCAAATTCTTGGGAAGACAAAACCTTAAAACTATCTGACTGCACGCCTTGTGTGATGAGATAGGCATACCGGGGAGATGTAAATATTACTACATACTTTTTTTTACTGACTTGAAGGTATTGCAGCACAATATCACGTGCCTTTTCCAGCAACTCGGTTGAAACAACTGAGAAATGCCCACTTCCCCGGTGTACATTCGAATAGGTTTCCAGTGCTGATATGATAGCATGTTCCAGTTCTGCAAATGCTTTTTCATTCGAAAAACCGAAATTAATTTTTTGCCGGTTCTTTTTCTTGTGTTGCGCTATCTTTTCAAACTGATTCATACAATTTTGAAGGTATTTTCTATAAGTGCTCGAATATTCACAAACAATCATCTATTAGAACAAACATGCTACTTCTTAGTTTACAAGAACAACAAATACCAAATTTACTTTTTTTTATTTAACAGGAAAACATTATCTGCAATATATCAGTAAATTATAGTTAGAACCAGAATGTAATTCAGATAGCTTCGGATCATTTGGTTGGAGCGTTATATAAGCACAAATTTAATATTCATTAATTGTGGCTAATTTTCATGTTGGTTTATTTGCTGAAATTCATAAATAAGAAGCGCTTATAATTTCATAAATGAAAAAAGAAATATTATCCTTTCGTTAAATCTTATGCTAAGAGCGTTGCATTTAAAGATCAAATTGTATTTTTACGGCAGAAACTTAATAATACAAATATGGATAAGATAAAACGAATTGCTTTGGTAGCGCATGATAACCGCAAGAAGGATATTATAGAGTGGGTGGAATGGAACTGGGAGACGCTGAGCAAGCACGAGCTGATTTGTACAGGTACAACGGGAAGACTGGTAGAAGATGCTTTGCGCAATAAAATTGGTAAGAAAAAAGTAGAAAAAATTGACATTACCAAGCTAAAATCAGGACCTTTGGGTGGCGATCAGCAATTGGGTTCATTAATTGTTGACGGATTGATTGATGTTGTAATTTTTCTCTGGGATCCCATGGAGCCTCAGCCTCACGATGTTGATGTAAAAGCACTGTTGCGTATTACAGCACTTTATAATATTCCAACCGCATGCAACCGGTCAACAGCTGATTTCATAATATCCTCTGAACTGTTTGAAACACGCTATGAACCGGTGTTAAAAGACTACAAGGACTATATCAGCCGCTCAGTATATTAGACGAGAGCGCATCCTTCTATTTTTGTGTAAGAATAATTCCCAGAATAAGCAGGATGATCCCTGCTATTCTTGTGGGTGTAATCGGATGGTGATTGTTCAGCCAGCCAAAATGATCCAGCAGTACGGCAATAATAAGTTGTCCGGTAAGTATGCCCGCCATCATATTGGTAATTCCGATACGCGGTGTCAGTAATACAATAGCAGTTACAAACACAACTCCAAAAGCGCCACCTACAAACAAATACCATGGTATTTGTCGCAACTCTGCCAGTGTAGGATATTCAGGACGTAGAAAAATGATCAACAATACAGCCAGCACAACAACTCCACCCATAAAATTAACAAGTGTTGCCTGAAAGGGACTCTTCAGGTATTGCCCCAGCCATGCATTGATACTTGATTGAATTGGCATCAACCCGCCAACCAACACTGCCACTATAATCAACCAGTTAAATTTTCCTAAATTTTCCATGACCGCAAAGATAGTTGTTTTCTTACTATTGAGTACAGATTCGTACTTATTCATTACCAGCGATCACCGGATCCGATGACAAAAGTCATCGGTTTCGAAATTTTAATGCTCATCCGTTTATTTAACCCCATACCAATGAATCCGTATTATTGAATAATTACAGAATTTTCAGAGAAAGGAAATCTGCTGTGTATCAACATTATGAATTCACCCATCAAACTACATATTAACATTCTTTCATATCAAACTTTTAAATCACTAAGAAATGAACTGGAAAAACTTAAAATTGGGTAAAAAATTCTTTATTGCCTTTGGATCCATCATTCTCCTGCTGGTAGTTTTGATAGTAGTATCATTCAGCGGAACAGGAAAAATAGTTGGCAATGCAACGCAGGTAATAGAAGGCAA
>DASQZP010001174.1:0-5619 GCA_035638655.1 Bacteroidales bacterium | reverse complement strand
TGAAAAAATGAACTACTTTGGAATATCAGTTTTAAGTAATTTCATCCTGGCAAAAACATTTAGTTATCAGGAATTAAAAATAACTCATGGGAAGACAACAAACATACAAATGCTTAAAGTGTGATTACAAGGTGCTTACTTCAGCAGGAAAGATATTTAGCATACTCCTGATAATTATGAAATTCAAATTTTATAATCTCATGAAATTCATGTTGTGGTCCGGCAATTGACTGCGGAAAATTTGCGTGATTTACAAAATCCGGATAATGCTGGGCTTCCAGGCATATTCCGCTAAATGGCAAATGTTCCCCGGTAAGATAATCCCCAGTATACAATAGCATTCCAGGCATGGTAGAGAATACATCAATTCTTCTTCCACTGTTTTCATCAATAACAGAGGCCAGATTCTTTAACCTGCCAACTTGATAATCCCGGCAGATAAAATAGGTATTATATCCTTTTATGGATTCATTCTTCTCTGCCATCATCTTCCATATCTTTTTATAACCTGTAAAGTCATAAGATGTATTTTTCATCTGAAGAATTTTCCCGGTTGGAAGAAACTCATTGTTCATTTCCAGGTATTCCGATGCATTAACTTTAAGTTTATAATTAAGGATACTTGTATGATCCCTGGAAAGATTAAAATAGGCATGATTGGTAAAATTAACCGGACAGGTAATATCACTACTGGCTTTATACTCAAATGTTAGTTCATTCTTGTCTGAAAATGATACCCTGACGCTAAAAAACATTTCGCCAGGAAAGCCAGATTCACCTGCTGAACTTACTCCTGTAAATATAATACATCCTTCACTTAATGAATAGTCGAGAATTTTTTTATTTAAACCAGCCCCCCCTCCATGCAAACAATTATTTCCATCATTTCTATCAAGAAAGTACTCATTTTCGTTCAAATTAAACCTTGCTTCTGCAATTCTGTTAGCAACACGGCCTATTATCGCACTCCCAAGATATAATTTGTCTGAATAATAATTGTCAATATTCTTATAGTTAAGAACAATATTACCAAATTGCATGTGGTTGTCAGGCACAACTACAGAAACCAGGTATGCCCCATAATTAAGTATTTCAATATATGCCCCAGAGGAGTTTTGTATTTTAAAAATAAAAATGTCCCTGCCCTCCACGCTAAAAACTTTTTCCTTGGTAATGATACTCATAGCGATAATAGAAATATTTCTCAAAAAAAACGAAGGGAAATTTTCCCTGATGACAGGAAAAACTTCCCTTGTTTTCTAATTTTCAACTTCTTCTATCTTCAGAACAACACTGCTCCTCCATGCCAGTACATCAGGGTTATAGCCCACCTTCATAAGAAAATCTCCGCTATAAGATTTGTTCATCACCAAAGATGACTTTGTTCCCGGGTAAAGATTTATTTCCCTGATCCGGTATTTTTTTGCGGGATTCAAACCAGTGAGTTTAATGGGTAGTTTGGAACCTGCACCATAACGATTATTTACCAGGTAATTAAAGATCACACCCGACGATTTTTCTTTATTCAGATACATCACAGCAGCTACATCATTGGTAAACGGGTTGGACAACCGGTACTGGTCGCCATGCCAGATGATATCCTTAACTGAATCATAGTTTTTTACAGCATTTTGGCAAAATTTCAAATCTTTTTCATTTAGCTTATCAACCACAATATCGAATCCGAGTTTCCCCATCATGGCAACATCAGTCCTGAATTTAAGGGGTTGCTTACCCCAGTTGGTAACATGATTACTGGAACTTATTGCAGGATAAAAATATGAATATTCCCATTGTATGAAGATACGTTCAAGTGGGTCAGTATTATCACTTGGCCAATATTCAGTGAAATACTGAAGCGCTCCGTAATCCACACGTCCACCACCACCTGAACAAAGCATAATTGGCAGATCAGGATATTTTTTACGAAGCCTTTCTAAAACAGTATATAACCCTTTTACATAATCAACATATAGATGAGACTGATTTTCGAGATAATCAGAGTAGGCATTATAAATTACCGAATTGCAATCCCATTTTATATAAGCCAAACCGGGGTTTTTTGTAAGTATCCCGTCAACTGTATTATACACAAAATTTTGCACATCTGGATTACTTAAATCCAGTACCAATTGATTTCTAAAATAATATTCAGGACGCTGGGGTTGTTTGATAATCCATTCAGGATGCTTTTCGTACAGACTACTTTTAGGGTTTACCATTTCAGGTTCAAGCCAGATTCCAAATTTCACCCCGTTTTTATTTGCTTCTTTAACCAGCCAGGAGATACCATCCGGCAATTTTTGCTTGTTTTCCTGCCAATCTCCTAATCCTGCATGATCGTTATTGCGGGGATATTTATTTCCAAACCACCCATCATCGAGCAAGAATAAATCTACTCCTAATTTTTTGGTATCCTTAATCAGTTCAGCAAGCTTATCTTCATTAAAATCAAAATATGTTGATTCCCAATTGTTTAGTAATGTCAATCTTGTACCTTCTCCATCCACAAGTTTATATTTTCTGGCCCATTCATGAAGTTTTCTACTGGGTTCTCCCTTTCCATGACTGGAAAACACGGTTAAAAATGGAGGTGTAGTAAAATTCTCATCCGCTTTAAGTGTATAGTCTGACGCAAAATTATTGATTCCGGCAATTATTCTCAGGTTATCAAGCGGATCCACTTCAAGATCAAATTTAAAATTGCCACTCCACTCCAGCGCACCATACAGAACATCTCCTTCATTTTCAGTAGCTGGTTTGTCAAGTGAGATAATAAACTCTGGCGGTTGAAACAGATCGGTACGGGTTCCCAGTTTACTGTCAAGGGTTTTAATTCCATGTGTTAATTTTGACAATTCCGGCTGCATTTCTCTTGCCCAGTCACCATGAAACTGCTTTAACCAATAGCTTTTTGATTTTATATACAGGTTTGCCGAAGCAAATTTATGCAGGACTACGTTACCTTTTTCTCTATTTTTAATAACACTCCATTGTTCAATGACATCTTCGTTAAAATAGGCCTTATAATATAATGTTACAGTAAAATTATATACAGGATCTTTAAGATCAACGGTAAGGGTAGAAATATCTTCACTGGTCTTCATAAAATTATGACTTACGTATTTCAGATCGAGTGAATTATTACCATCGGCATGTGTAACAGAAATGGCAGGTTCAGCCAGGTTTCGTGTCCCGGAAGGAGTATAGGCAGCATCAAGCATCCCTGTATAATCTCCTGACTGATTGTACATCTCCGGAATACTGCTATATTCTTCAGAATCTGAAAGATTTTCACCATAATAAACCATTGCAACATCTTTATTCTTTTCAATACGGAGTACAAGCACATTGTTGCAGGTTTTCAGAGATATTACCTCCTGGGCTCCGGTATAATTTATCAGTATGGGCATCCATAGCAATATCATTAATACAGCGGAATTTTTCGTTAATTTTTTTATATGCATATTGTAGTGATTTATAAATTACATAGCTGAATAATTTTCAGGAAGTTTTTCTGATTTAATTATCCGAAAATTAGTTTTTTATAATGATTCGGGAAACCTTGTTCCCGGATTTATCAATCATGGAAAACAAATACAACCCGCTTTTGAGATCGCCCGTATTAATTTGTTTTTTTTTATGGTCAATCACTTTAACAATTTTTCCATCAATATCATATGCAAAAATATCCGAATGTTCCTCAGGGAAATTTATATTCAGCAATTCGTTACAGGGGTTCGGATAATAAACCGCTTCCAATGAATTATTGTGGTGTGGATTAATATTTGAAGGCTCTAAAATTCCTTCATAAATTTTAAACAATTTTACATCTTTTCTACCGATGTCGACATTCCATGAATCAGTATGCAATTCTTTTGTATCCTCCCATAAATCATGAAAAACATAATTTTTCCCGTTGCTCAGTCCTATTTTACTAAAATCAATAAATTTGGTAACACCAGAAGAAGCATAATTAAATATTGCCAGGTAGACGGTATCCCCTGCAGTTTGCATAAACATATCATCCGCTTTACTCCCTTCAGCCATTTCAATCGGATAAAAGGCTTTGGTTTGACGGGCAATTCTGTCAACTTCTTTATTTGTAAGAAAGGTTTCAGCTCTAAGTTTAGCCGTTGAAGATGCGTTTGCACTTAGATCGTCACCCGCAATAACAATTCCGGTAATAACAGAAGAAGTAACTCGAGCCCTGTTCTCACCATTAGAGAAACCATTAAGCACAATATTATCAGCATCATTATATGAATATACATGATCCAGCCACCATCCGTAAGTCAACGAATTTAAGGTATATTCCGTATTTTCAATGCTTCCGTATGCATCACAGGCTATGCGGCGACTATGGGCATATTGCGCCGGGAACAAAGGTGAGATGGAAAGATTCAGAAACATACGCCCATGCAGGTAATCTGCAATATATTTTAACCCCTGGTTATAGGCCTGCATTCCGGTAAATATCGTTGAATCGTAATGTGAATCAGCTTCCAGGGATCCATGCGTCATGAAATCCAGTTTCAGATAGGTGAAGCCTTCACTGATAAACCTGTTCAGATAAAGATCTATTCTAGCTTTGGTAGCAGGGTTTGTTGGGTCCACTGCATATGCTCCGGCAATTTCCTGCGGTTTTCCGTTTGCATATAAATATATATCCCTGTAATAAACGTCGGAAGTACCTTCTACCAGCCGGTTGGGATTTTTAGCCCAGTCAACAAACGGCGTCCAGTAAATTCCCGCATGCTGACCGCGGTTTTTGCATTCCTGAACAAATTTAATCAGATTGGAATAAGTTATATTGTCCCAGTACGAGTCCAGGCCGATATAAACTGTACTGTCATTCTGAAAATTATTATTTTGGAGATTGTTGGCAAAGAATTCTGAAACTTCAGAGGCGTTATCATAGGACAGATTGGTCTGGATCGCCCCCCAGCTATTCCAACCAAAAGGTTTGCCTTTCAGCCAGGGCAATTTTTGAGCTATGTTTGCATTAACATCAGCATAAGTTTCCATTCCTTTCCGCCAGTCATCAAAATATCCCACCATAACCAACGGGGATTTGATTAATTTTCCTTTCATCATGCCATGGGGCAATACATCTCTTGTTTCATTTGATGTAACACCACCATATACCTCCAGTCGTTTCAGTTTGTTACTAACAGACGTACTGATACGTATGCCTGTTTTCCATGAATTATGTTCAACTGATCCGGTTATGAACCCTTTCCGGGTTGTATTATTTACCATGGCACTCACTTCATAGCTGTTCACAGGCACACCAAAATTCAGGGCCTGGTACCGCACCCATTTATCATTATCAAAAGGTGTCCAGATAGTTTTATTGTCTCCGGGAGGTAATATTTCCAGTGTTGAATCCGAATAAACAGGAGCCATGTAATTCGAATAGAGGTCAGATGATGAATTAATTGAAAATTCTGTTAACAGGTATGATTTGCCGGTATACACATAAAAGTTCTGTTCCAGATTTATTTTATCATCCTTTGTATCCGCAATGATCTGAATCTTTTTTCCTGTTCCGAAGGAATCACTTAAAGCAGTTGAAACAACCCTGTAATTTTTAAGGTCTCCAGAAAAAAGAAGCGT
>DASQZP010001173.1:0-2787 GCA_035638655.1 Bacteroidales bacterium | reverse complement strand
AGCTGCCTCTCACTATTAAAAGAAACCAGGAAAATTCTGCAATGTTGCAGTTAAACTCCGGAGGTTATTCTTCCGGATTAAAAGATTTTTATGAAAAACAACATTCTATTTGGATTGGATGGACAGGTGAAGACAAGTCTCTCCTTAACAAAAAGGAAAAAGCACCTCTCTTCAGAGAGCTCAAGCAAAAAAATTGTGTACCTGTTGAGCTTGATGCCAAAGAAATAGAGTATTACTATTACGGCTTTTCAAACAAAACATTATGGCCACTCTTTCATTACTTTACACAAAATGCTGTTTATCACACCGAATACTGGGAGGTATATAAGGCGGTCAATGAAAAATTTGCTGATGTAGTTGTAGACGCCTATCAACCCGGAGACAAAATATGGATTCATGATTATCACCTGATGCTGTTGCCAGCACTCCTGCGAAAGCGGTTGCCGGATGTATCCATTGGTTTTTTTCTGCATATCCCTTTCCCATCCTATGAAATGTTCAGGCTGCTTCCCTGGCGGTCCGAAGTACTGGAAGGCTTGTTGGGTTCTGACCTGATAGGCTTTCATACTTATGATTACGAGCGGCACTTTATGAGTTGTGTTCGCCGCCTGCTGGGGTATGAAAGTGTTTTTAACCAGATAAGGCTGGAAGAAAGAATTGTGAAGGCCGATAATTTCCCCATGGGAATTGATTACCAGAGATGGTCGGAAGCGGCTACCCATATAAACCATGAATTACCTAAAAACCAGTCAATTTTCAATAATGAACTGTTCAAAAACTTCCTGAAAGACAGGGAAAAAAAGATTATCGTCTCCATTGACAGGCTTGATTATGCCAAGGGCTTGCCCGACAGGCTGCGTGCTTACGAGTATTTTCTGCAAAACCATCCTGAATATATAGAGAAAGTGAGCCTGCTACTGTTTGTAATACCTTCCCGTGATGAACTGGACGATTACCAGGACCAAAAGCGCGAAGTAGATGAACTGGTGGGGCGTATCAATGGCTGGTATGGTGTAATCAACTGGATACCCATCTGGTATTTTTACAGACCTCTTTCTTTTGAGCCACTGATTGAAATCTATAATGCTGCAGACATAGCATTTCTAACACCAACCCGCGACGGCATGAACCTGGTATCAAAGCAATATGCAGCCTGCCGCACCGATGGGACTGGTGTAGTGATTCTGAGTGAAATGGCCGGATCAGCTAAAGAAATGGGAGAAGCCATACTGGTTAACCCTAACAACAGGGCTGAGATCGCGGAGGCCTTACTTGAAGCCATCAAAATGCCGGATGAAGAGCAAAAAGAACGGATGTTTTCACTTCAGAAAAGGCTCAGCGTGTATAATGAAGATAAATGGGCCAATGATTTTATGGATGGACTGGCTGGTGTCAAAGATCTGCAGGCCAAGCATCTCACCAAAAAGATCAATGACTCGATCTATAACGCCATGGAAGAACGATACCAGAAAGCTGATAAACGTATCATCTTTCTGGATTATGATGGTACACTTTCTCCTTTTACCAAAGATCCCCAGCAAGCCGGACCTGACAATGAGTTGTACAAAATACTCGGCAAAATCACAGAAGATGAAAAAAACAAAGTAGTGATTATCAGTGGCCGCGATAAGGAAACACTTAGTAAATGGTTCGATGATTCATGGAAGATCACTTTCATTGCTGAACATGGTGTTTGGTACAGACCACAAGGTGGAAAATGGGAAATGGAAGAGAAAATCAATAAAGACTGGATGGAAAGTGTACGACCAACAATCCAGTACTATGTTGACCGTACGCCACGGACTTTCCTGGAAGAAAAGAATTATTCACTTGCCTGGCATTACAGAAAGGCAGACCCGGACCTGGGGACACAGCGATCCTGGGAATTGAAAGACGATCTGAAAACCCTTGTCACCAACCTCAACCTGGAGATCATGGATGGTGATAAGGTAATTGAAATCAAATATTCAGGTATTAACAAAGGCCGGTCGGCTCTCAAACAAATGGGAAATAAAAATTACGATTTTATTATTGCGCTTGGAGACGACTGGACTGACGAATATACTTTTGAAGCCATGCCTGATCGCGCCATCACAATCAAAGTAGGCACCAAGTCAACAAGTGCAAGATACTATGTTGAAGATGTCGCCAATGTGCGGAATTTACTGAGTAAGTTAACCGGATTAAAATAATCAAACAACAACACCGTTTAAAATCTAACTACATATTTTACTTACATGAAAAAAACCATTCTGCCAATAATAGTTGCCATGGCCTTTTTACCTTTAAACAGGATTATGGCACAGCATAACCTGAATTTAATGCCCTTGCCGGCAGAAGTTACAATTGATGAAGGAAATTTTGTACTGCCATCAGAAACAGGTATAACTGTCACCGGAAATTATGATCCGAGATTAACAGAAGGAATTAAGTGGTTTACGAGCCGGCTGGAGAGTTTTTCTCAGGGTAAAATAAAAAGCAAGTTGCAAAAAGATCAGGGACAAATAAGTATAATAGTTGACCATCCGGGAATACTGTCCAAAGATGAGGATGAAAGCTATTCCCTGTCAGTATCAAAAAATGGCGTTAATCTAGAGGCTCCGACTGATCTGGGAGCCTTACACGGACTGGAAACTTTATTACAACTTCTTTCTGCTGAAAATGGATCCTGGCAATTTCAGGCAGTCCGGATAAAAGACAATCCCCGTTTTGCGTGGCGGGGACTGCTTATTGATGTTGGCAGGCATTTTATGCCGTTATCAACTATAAAGCGAAACATTGACGGGA
>DASQZP010001172.1:0-6275 GCA_035638655.1 Bacteroidales bacterium | reverse complement strand
GAGAA
This sequence comes from Bacteroidales bacterium, assembly GCA_035638655.1. Taxonomy (GTDB): domain Bacteria; phylum Bacteroidota; class Bacteroidia; order Bacteroidales; family DASQZP01; genus DASQZP01. The sequence goes on along the minus strand of DASQZP010001172.1, from coordinate 6,270 downwards.
TAAAAAGATTTTTGTAAATGTATTTCATAAAAATATTTTTTAATATGCTTTTCTAAAAATGGAAAACCCATTGGGAACGCAGACGGAACAAAATGTTCCGCCTGCCTAACAAAGGCTACTTAACCAGTATTAATCTTCCGCTTTTTGTCCAGGAAGAAGTTTTAATCCTGTAGATATAAAGCCCCTGACCTGAAATTTTTCCATCATCACTGGTTTTGTCCCAGCTGACACTATAACTACCAGCAGACTGCATCTGATTAACAAGACTTTTGATCTTCTTTCCTGTAATATCAAAAATGGAGATCTCCACCTTTTCGTTTGCTGAAAGTTCATAGTCCATGGTCACCTTGTCAGAAAAGGGATTAGGAAATACCTTAATGCTTGCTTCTTTACCAGCTATATATTCATTAGCCGAACTTGCCACATCAGGGAAATAATTCAGGTTTCCTACAGGCAGCCCGTCCGTTGCTGCAGTGTATGAAGTTGAAGTGTTTGAATACGAAAGGTCAATCTGATCGGGAAAATAGCCACCGTCTCCGCCAACACACCAACTGTCCGGATACGTTCCTGCATTGGGACTGGCATAATACAGGGCAATATAAGAGATCTGCGGGGCACACATTGTTGCAAAATCAAGTGGTTCAGAAAAATATATATCATCCACCTTATCTGCATTTACCGCACTTTTTATCAAGGGATTTACAAAATCAGGCATGCTCACAGTATCAATCTGGTCCCAGACACCCTTTACTGAGTTATCCCAGTAGATATTGTTATTTTCTATTACATAACTTCCGCCCTCATAAATAGTATCTAGTGTAATGACAGCAAAATGAGGCGGATTTTCGGGTTGGGTCTGCTCGGAGGTAAGTGCGTCGCAATGCCCGATCATGATCACATTGGCAAACAATGAATTTTTTACAGTTGCATTCTTACAATTGCCCAGTTGAATGCCTCCGTGGCGGCCAACTGTATTGGCAGCCGTTAGGTGATCAATATACAGATAATTGATCTTTGTATTCATATTCCGGATGATACGGTCGGACAGGTTATAGGTAGTTGAATTTTCAATTACCAGTGTATCGAGGTACTGCGCTTCCGGTCTGAGGTCGATCATACGTCCGTTTCCGCCAAATGCGGTGCGGTAACCCATATTGCCCATGGTACAATCAGAAATGAAAATTTTTAAAGAATCGGCACGGGCGCAAACAGCTGCAGCACGGTCGCCATCAAATGTAACATTCTTATAGCGAATAGTCGATCCGTTCCCACGGCATTCAACCTCCCAGTGCTGATTGCCGCCGTCGGGCAGGTATCCGTTTATAGCTAAATTTTCCAGCGTCAGATCATTATAGGCATGAATATAATCCAATCCATATGTACCGTCGGATTTGGCCGACCCCTGAATTTCGGGCAGCAAACCTTCTCCTTCTTCTCCCCGGATATACAGGTGGAAGTCATAATTCTCAATTTGCTTACCTAAAAAATAGATATGGTCACGTTGCAATTCAAAAATTACATTCGGATTTGTCTTGCGTGCCGTGGAATCCTCCATGATAGCATAATAGAGCAGGTTTTCGTACTGAGCCGGATCTTCTCCGGAAGCCGGGTCCCAGCCATCCACTTTCACTATTCGTGTTTCCTGCGCTTTTCCGGCAAAGGAAGCCACCAACAGTATTGCCATAAATAAGAAAGAGTTGAGTTTTTTCATAATTGCTGTTTTTGTTAGTTAGTAATCAAAATTTGTATCTTAATCCAAGGTCATAAGTAGCTCCGTAGCGGTTTTCAGAAGTTACGTATTTCGATTTCCAGGTGTACCGTCTTTCACTTTCCCCGGTGATATTGGCGGAATTGGCCATGATCACGAAGTGCTTTCCGATTTTCTGTGATATACTGGCATCAAAACGAAGATGATCGTCCACATAAGAATAAAACTGTTCAGTAGTTTCTGAATTACCCCTGCTGCTAAAACCAGTTAAATAGGCTGCCTGATAAATGGCTGACACACGAATTGAAAATCCTTTGTAGTCGTACCCCAGCGAAGCATTAGCAATCCAATCAACCTGATTCGGTAAATCCGTTGCATTTTTTTCATAGAAGGATGAATCGGCCAGAAAAACCGTTCTGCGGATTGCAGGATCATAAACCTCATAAGGATGAAAGGTAAAGGAATAGGTTTCGGACCAGAGCCTGGTACCGTTCAGGCTTACCACAATATTATGTGCAGGCAGAATTGTAAAATGCGTTTGCAGGTCAAATTCAAGGCCATATACCCTGGAATTATCAAAATTCATATAATCTTCTTCAACATCGTACACCTGTTCAGGGTAGCCATGAGAAACCGCCTCTTCGGCGGACATCCTCCGGGAAGTTTTGGTAAAAAAGTTATCGAACTTCTTATAGAAAGCACCAAGGGTTAACAAGCCGAGTTTATTTCTGAAGAAAGCCAAAGAGAAATCGTAATTCCAGGCTACCGCATGTTTAAGTTCAGTGTTACTCTGGTATACTACGCCATCGTTCAGGTCGAGTCTGATACGGGGCGCCACCATATCAAAATTTGGACGTGCCAAAGTTTTTGCAACAGAAGCACGTATATTAAACCATTTCGTTGGTTTAATTTTCAAGTGGGCACTTGGTAGAAATTCTCCGTAACGCTGAAAAGATGCTGTATCTTTCACCTGACCAGATTCACCATGAATATCTATATCAGAATAATGACCGGAATAATTATTGTCAGATTTCTCATACCGTAAACCGGGAATAAACGTAACTACATCACCCAGCTTCAGCTTTGCCATCGCATACCCTGCATACACTTTTTCATTTGCCTTGTATTTCAAATATTCCTGGTTATAAACCGGATCAAGCTCTCCTTTTTGCGTTTCATGCCATTCATCTACCTTATTAAAATCGAAAGATGGGTAAATACTATACTGACCATCCCAGATGGGCTGTTCCTTTCCTGATGCAACAAAATTGCTCAGGCTGATCTTATCATACACGGTCATCTGCATGTCATAGGGCCAGTTCTGAATGGCCCTGTTAATATAGGCCTGGTCGAGATAATACCAGTAAACCTGCTGATAATCATGGTCAAAATCCCGCTTATCCCCGGAAACTTTTCCGCCAAATTTCAGGAAACCACCAATCTTGTTTCCGATAGAGAAATCATATTTCAAATCAAGTGCAGCCTGTAAATTTTCCTGCTGGCTATTGTTTGGTGAAAAATAATATTTCTCAAGCTGGGCATTTGAATAATCCTCTACACGCTTGGCATTTAACGCCTCAGGTGTTTCTTCCATTGCCGAAGCTTTCACACCGCTGTACTGAATAATTTCCAGCGAGACATCATAAGGTTTGTTATTGCTTGTATAACTGCGGGAAAGTCTCCATTCCGCATCAAAAATTCCAACTTTTTGTTTTCCTGAAAGCAGTGTTTGAAAGGTAGAAATTGTTCCATAGCTGTGATCGGGTTCATGAAATATCCGGCCGGCATTCTCTATGTTGTTTAGCGTCGTATATTTATTGGTATACCTGCCGCTAAACAATGCCTGTGCCATTACATAACCGCCATCATACTGATAGTCGAGCTGGGTACTTCCGCCATAACGCTGAATCATTTTTTGTTCGTCGGTGATTCTTAAGCGTGATACCAATACCTGTCCGAGGTCAATATTGTCTTTGTTCCACGATACATTGATCCGCTCAGAGCTGCGATTGGTATGCTCATAATTGCCTTTCAGCAGAAAGCCAAGCTTATTATTAAAGTATCGATGACTGAAATTTAGAGAACCTCTGTAGTTGCTGAATTCATCTTTAAGCCCGTTATAACCACCGTAAAAACGTACTTCCTTTACTGGTTTATCAGGTGCACGGGTAACACCCAGGTTCACCACTCCCCCGATAAAATCGCCATCCATATCAGCAGTAGGAGACTTATAAAGCTCAATATTTGAAAGCAACTCGGGTGAGATCATGCTCAGATCAACCGACCGGTCACCGGAACCGGTCGCGGGCACTTTTACTCCATTTATAGTAACTGTGGTAAGTTCCGGACTGAGTCCGCGGATTACTACCTTTGAGGCTTCTCCCCCGCTCCGCTGCACACTTACTCCGGGCAGACGGCCAATGGCTTCGGCAGCATTAACATCTGGCAGTTCTTTCATCTTGTCTGCGGAAACTACATTGGTGAGGGCATCCGAATTTAGTTGCTGATTGATGGCAGCTCTTTGCCCTCTGAGCTGGGCAGATACCACTACCTCATCGAGGCCTACCGAACTAACACTTAGTTTAACTTTTAATTCGGCAGTTTGACCGGGTTCGATTTTCTTTTCAATGGTCTGCGATTCATACCCTATGAAAGAGATTACAAAGTTATGTGTACCGGCAGGCACATTCATCAATAGAAATTCGCCCTGGACATTGGTAATTGTACCTGTAACTGTTCCCTCTATGGAAACATTTGCTCCGGGCAAGGGCTCGTTGGTTGCAGCATCTTTTACGACACCACTTATGCTCCCGTTGTTTTGTGCAGCAACATAGCTTATTCCGGAAATTAAAAAAACAATAATAAATAGTAACTTCAGTCGAATAGTCATGTTAGTCAGTTTTTATTGGATTGTTCCTTATTTAATTGAGAAATACAAAGAGCAGCAGCACCAGCATGGTTAAAAAAAATAAACCAAATACATACTCAGGCAACCGTTCTTTCTGGAAGATTTTTTCTTTTATTTTTCTTTGCTGCATATTCTCTGTGATAATGTTTACAGGATCAAAATTAGCTTCGCAGGGCATTTCTCCATACCATGCAAGTTGCAAAGAATTATACATTGGTTGCATTAATATCAGATTTGTTTCAAAATATCATGGATGTTGCATTTGGGGGTGAAGCGAAATAAAATAAATAAGGTTTACAAGGAAGAGAGGAGTTGAAAGTTGGAGGCTGGAGACCGAATCCTTGCCTTTGGCAAGTACGAGGGAGTAGCATTCAGCTGGTGGCTGGGCTTGTGGGAGTGGAGTGACAAGGAAAGTAACAAAAAAAGTGAGGTGACAAAGTAACAAGGTAACAAAGGAGCTTTACGGTAAATGCAGAGGCTGGAAGTCAGAAGAAGAAGACGGAAGATGGATTCGCGTTATAACCGGATGTATCTGGAACCAGTGTAATGCAAAATATCTGATAATCATATTATAGTGCCTACCTTTGCTGATATTCCCGTGGTGTAAAACCAGTGGCCTTTTTGAATGTAGAAATGAAATGAGAAGGACTGCTAAAGCCAGTCTCAATACTGATCTCATTCACGTTGTATTTCGCTTCGTCCAGCAATTTTTTTGCCGCTTTAACGCGTTCAAGACGGATAAATTCGCTTGGTGTAATATCCAACACTGCTTTGAACTTTCTAAATAGCTGGCTGCGACTCATATTCAGGAGTGCGCTAAAGTCTTCAACTGAAAAATTAAGGTTGGAAATATTTTCACCGACCAGCTTTTCAGCTTTTTCAAAAAAATCCCGGTCACATTTCCCGGTACTTATTTCGGATGGTTCAATGTCTTCCCTGGTTGCAAAACGCTTTCTCAGCAGTTCACGTTGTTTAAGAAGATTTCGTAACAAAGAATCAACAAGGTTTATATCAAAGGGTTTTTCAATATAAGCATCAGCACCATGCTCATATCCTTCAATCTTATGCTCGATGGCCGTTTTAGCGGTAAGCAGTATCACCGGAATATGACTGGTGATGATATCAGATTTTATTTCATTACAAAGTTGCACACCATCCATTCGCGGCATCATCACATCCGAAAGAATAATATCAGGGATCGATTGTCTGGCTTTTGCCAGGGCTTCAACGCCATCTCCTGCCTCCAGCACCCTATATCCGGAAAAATGATTGACCAGGAATTTACGCAACTCGGTGTTGTCTTCAACAATCAGCAGACTGATGTTTTTTCGCTCTTTCTTGATTGTCTCAATCAATTCATTACTGGTATTGCTTATTAACTCTCGTGCATTCTCTGAAGTGACCTGTTGATCCCCTGCCTCAACCAGCAGATCAGTATCTGAATAGGCTTGTTTTGAAACAGGTATACTTACCATAAAGATAGTTTCAACACCCGGCTCGCTCTGTACAGTAATTTTCCCCTTATGCAAAGCAATTAAATTCTGGGAAAATGACAGTCCGATCCCTGTTCCGGCCATGTCATCCATGCCATAGCTTTCACTGTAAAAACGGTTAAATACCTCCTCGATTTTATCAGCAGGTATACCAATCCCAT
>DASQZP010001171.1:0-10647 GCA_035638655.1 Bacteroidales bacterium | reverse complement strand
CCCTGATAAAAGGGATTGGTAACGATATGATTTTGCTATTCAGAATCTCTTTGCTATTATTTCCCCTTTTCTGGATCCTGCAAATAATATCCCGGTTCGCAGTAATTACGATAGAAGTTTTACTATTGCTCAGCTATACAGCAACAACAGTATTTTTATTGTATTATTTCGGAATTACCGGCAGCCTGCTCGACCATGTTATAATAGGATATTCAAATGCAAATGCCTGGCATACAATGGAATCTTACCTTCGGTATGCAGGATGGTTCTTACTGCTTACAGCAATAATTTGTGTGCTAACAATATTTGTTTTTCGGAGTGTGAGAAAAGTGAAAGTTAATGGTAAAACAGGCATGATTCTTTTACTTTCTATTATCATTCTTTCTTATATAATTCCTTTGAACCTCCGGAATTATACTTCTGTATACACTTATTCACAGAAGATTGCTGTAAATAAAATTGTTTATTTTATAAGGGATATTTCTAATAATAATAATAATAATACAGAGTACCATTACAACAACTCTGTCATTAATAATGCTGTAAGAAAATGGCATAAACAATTTCCTGAAAAGAAATTTGTTTCGAAAGAATATCCACTACTTTATAAAAATAACAATAATGCTAACCCACTGGAGCCATTTTTTAAAAAAACAAAAGAAAAGGTTAATGTGGTGGTTGTAATCCTGGAAAGTATCGGGCGTGAAATTTCAGGTCCTGATGCACCACTGGAAAGCTTTACTCCGTTTCTTGATTCACTTGCCTCACAAAGTCTTTACTGGAAAAATTGCCTGAGCACTTCAGAACGCACCTTTGGTGTTCTGCCGGCTTTCTTCGGATCCTTACCCTACGGGAAAAAAGGTTTCCTGGCGATGGGTAACAATATGCCCTGGCAATACTCTTTAATCCGGATACTAAACAATAATGGCTATCGCAGCAGTTTTTATTATGGTGGCTGGACTGAGTTCGATAATATGGCCACTTTTTTTTACAGGCAGGGCGGAGATTATGTACTGGACAGTTTTGGACAGTCTTATACTAAAATGGATACGATTCATGATTTCTGCTGGGGATACGGAGACCGTGACGTATTCAGGCGTTCTCTGGAGGTAATCGATTCAACGGAAAAGTCTCCCAGATTGGACATTTATCTGACTCTTTCCACGCATAGTCCGTGGATCTTTTTAAATCAGAAGACATATATCCAAAAACTCAGAAATTATATAAACAAAAAGGGCTTTTCAAAATCCAAAAAAGAAGATATCTGGGATCAAAAAGCCCGTTTTTCAAGTATACTTTATGCTGATGATGCTGTTCGTTTCCTGTTTAATGAACTGAAGAAACGACCGGATTTCAACAACACATTATTTATAGTAACAGGTGATCACAGTATGAGTTTGGTGCCAGATAATTCGCTCAACCGGTACCACGTGCCACTGATTATGTATTCCCCCTTATTAAAAAGAGCCGGACAGTTCTCAGGGATTACCAGTCATATGGACATAACCCCTGGTCTGCTTGCCCTGTTATCCAACTATGGAATTAAATCACCTGATACTGTACACTGGATGGGCACAATGATAGATACTTCAATGCAATTCAGAAATATTGAAACCCTCCCGTTTATGCTCAATAACCGCAATATCAGCCAGCTTTTATACGACTCCTGTTATCTTGACCGTGATAAACTATACTCCTTTGATAAATCACTATCTCTTCATCCTCTGCAAAACAAAAAGGAATTTGATAAAGGAGTCAATATTCTCAGGACAGAAAGAATAATTCATAACACCATCCCGGGCCTGAGCAGAATACTACCCGAAGAACTCTTTTTGCAGAATACCTCAGCTAAGAAAATACTGGACATTTCAAACAAGTTCACTGAAGCACAACAAATATTGCCAGAAAATCAATTTTTCTCTATACAAAGTAACGCATTTCCTGAAAATCAATTTCAGAACCTGTATGTTGACTTTTCATTCGACTATAGTTTTCTTGACAACAGAGCCGGAGAATTCAGTCTAATTATGGAAATCCTCGATAAAAAAGGGGAAAAGTTAGTGTGGCAACCCTGGAAAACAGAGAATACTCATGGCCCAACCATCTGGATGACCAATCACGACTCAAAATATTTCTTTCTGAAAAACCTTAAGCCAAAAGAAATATCATCAATAAAACTGTATTTTTGGAATAATCATGATCAATCATTCCGGATAAGAAATTTTAATCTCCAAATAATTGCAGAATGAAACATCTGAATTATATTTATATAATTGTTCTCTGTATTTCCTTCCTGGCTGTGTCCTGCGAGAATAAACCAGGCATGAGAAATGAAAAATTGCTCTTTCTGGGACATCGCGGAAGTGGGGCCAACGTATACAGCGGGAAAGCTGCCGGACTGGCTAATGAAAATACCCTGAATGCTGTAATGGAAGGGTGTCAATACCTGGATGGAGCTGAAATTGACATCCAGATGAGCGCTGATTCTACCATCTGGCTTTGGCACGATGATCTTTTTGCTTATAATGAGGATTCAGTGCCTCTTTCGATCCCGGTGATGACAGATGCTGAAATAAATCAGATTATAAGCAGACAAAGTCATGAAAAAATCACATCACTCCACGATGTTCTGATCTATTTAAATAAGCTGCCTGAGAAAAAGTTTATTTCCCTTGATGTAAAAGGATATTTCCCTTACTGTCCCGACCTGAACGGGAAAAAATATCTTACTACCCTGGCAACTCAATTAGCCAACCTAATACGAACCAGCCATCTCACCCATCAGATTATGGTAGAAACTGATTACCAGGTATTTCTGGATGAAATGAAAAAGCAATTGCCTGAAGTGAATTGTTACCTGCTGGGTTATTCCAATCTCATAAGCAAAATCAACAAAGCCAAAGAAAAGGGATATGATGGTATCTCATTCAATGCTAATGATTCAAGCTTAAATATCCGGAATATTAATATGCTGAAGAGTGAAGGATTGAAAATTCAGCTTTGGACCGTGAATGATACTGCAACAATCAGAAATATTATGAAATTTCATCCTGCTACCATTCAAACAGATAATTTAAGTGCAAAACAACTTTTTGCGAAGGAGGATTCCATTTAATTCCGGGGAATGGTAACATCAAAATTGCTAAAACCGGTTTTTATTAAAAAAACCTTAAGTCCACCCCGAAAAATACTTTATTAAGTAAAACTGAAAATCAGAATTTGCCCCTTACCCTAAAGGCATGTAGCCTGATTTTCAGCTACTTTACCCTTTAGGGCTCAGGGCAAAAAGTAGCTGAAAATCCTGGTATTGGCTTTTCGGAGTACACTAAACCTTAATCTGAGGCTGAAATCAAAACAAACATATTTGGCAGAACTGTTTATTCCAGTGTTTGTTTCCCGCAGAATTTTATAAATAATTTCCGGTCTTTTGTATGATGTGGTTTAATCCTTTTGTACAAAATAAAGCTTTCATTTACTGCCAGTGTATCAAATTCATCTCTAACATCAGGAACTAATTCATCAGCCAGTTTGATGGATAAAAACGATGCGCCTTTAAATTTGCGGTTTATCAATACATAATCCGCTATACCGGAAGGGAGCATATTCACTCCTCGTGGATACATGCTGTAACGATAACCATCATTAAATTCAACTGTAAGGTTATGATTTAAGGCCAGTACATGATTTTCAGGGATTAGTTTTTTTATTTTAATCAAATCAGGCATTACGTGCTCTTTATAATTTTTATTTGCATGAACACTTCCACGCACCACCTTTGAATATTCATAATCATTTCGCAAAGAAATAAACAGGATGAGTACATGTATACTCATAATTAGCAGCACCGGATTGTATTTGGCATATACAGATTTTACAGGATAAAAAGCCTGCAATATAACAGCACCGGAAAACAAAGCCAGCGCGGGAAATCCATGCCAGGAATAGAAAAAATAGTCATGCGTGACAAAACAAATGGCCGATTTGAACAGTGCAACCACAAAAAGTGCAAATGCTATTTTATTGATGCGCTGAAATAAAATTAAGAAACCGTATGTGATACTATAAAACAGAATAAAATTCCAGAATTGATTCATGGGAACTTCATTTAATACTCCTATAGTACTGTGTTCAGAAATTCGTTGGAATAATCTTGTCAGAAAAACTTCATTACCGCGGTTAAAGGGAGTTTTAAAATAACTTATCAGGAGAATTTGTAAACCAAAAACAAAAAGAGTAGCAACTACCCATAATAAATAGTTGCGATCTCTGCTAAAGATCCATAATACCAGAAAGAAAACCAGACCCAGCAAAGCCATTTCTTCTTTCAGAAATAAAAACCATGTATAGATCACTACTAATAAAATTTTCAGGTTCACTCTTTTTTCTTTGTGTAGTTGAAGCAAAAAGGCGAAAATTACCATTACATATCCTGAGGCTGTATCAATGTGAAACCCGTATATTTCTTCATAATTTCCGCGAAATACACTAAGATGAAGGATAAAGGCAAGCATTCCTGTAAGCATTACGGGCCATGAAATTTCCTTTTTTCTCTTTGCATAAAAAAGAATCACAAATCCGCAGATCAGATAGAATAGCGGGGTCAGGAGAATCAATAGATTCATCATGTAAGGCCCCAGCAATAATTTAAAAGGCAGCAGGAACAGGAGTGTAAAACTGGCATGATCACCAAAAGAGTTGCCATAGGTATATTCAACGCCAAAATTACCTTTGAGTGTTTCCTGCAATATGGTGTCATAACTTCCTATATCTGATCCAAACAGCCAGTTATGTAACGAGAGATATTTATAGCTGCCAATAAATAAAAAAATGAAGATGATAAGTAATGCCGTACTCCAGCGAATGAGGATTTTCATGCTCTGTGACAGTTTAAAAAAATCAACATACTTTTATGACACAATTTGTGAAGTAAAGAATATAACACTGAATACTAATAATGTATAATTACTGAATATGACTTTATACGCACATCAACAGGTGCCTTTTGCCATATATAAATCTTTACTACTGAATTGCTGTGATAATCTGTAAATTTTTTAATTATTTCCCGATTAATAGTTTGCTTATTGTCCTTGCCCAATAACAGATCGTATGCCTTATAATCGGCAATATTTCCGTTTTTTCCTGAAGAGATCACCAGGAACAATTTTCCCGGGCGGGGATTCCCGGCATCAAGATTGAGATTCACTTCAACAGCAAACATTTCGCCATGATATTTTTTTGTAGAGAATTTAGAGGTAAAAAGATATTCCTGATCAGGAGAAGGAATTAATCCGTTGAAAGCAACAGCCGTATCCTCCTGATTTGAAGCCCCGGTCAGGCTGTCTAGAAAGTTTCTCCTGACAAGCGTATCTGCATGATTAAAATGAAACGGCTGACTTTTAAAATTGTCTATGATCTTATAATTGTCTACTGAAACACTGTCCGGTATTCTTCTGAAAAAAAAGATCCCGTAATCATAGCCGCCTAATACCTTAAATGGCTTATTGGGGTAGACCACATGAATAAGTTCATATCCAGGGTTACTTAACATACTGTCTAAAGGCAGCCGCCCCTCATTTGGTGCAAAATGGGCATCCCAGATTACAATACTGTTGGGTTTGACACCTTTGGCAGGATGCTGTGGATCCGGAACTCTTTCCTGAATCCTGGCTGTATCGAATGGATTCAGATCCCAAAAATACCATAAGTAGTGATCATAAAAATAGATTTTGTTGTGAAACCATTTAGAATCACTAAACCAATCTGCCGCTTGTTTTACGATCCTGTGTTTGTAATCTAATTTTACCGGGATATGGTAAACACTAAAAGGCAAAACTATTATTAATAGCAATAAAAGATATCTAAAGATGATTTTAAAACGTTTCCCTATCCATTTTTCCACCAGATTATATCCAAACAGACTAAAGATTACCCATAAAGGTATGATGCCAACCATTACCCTGATGAGTCCCAGTGACCCACCAAGTCCTTTCCACCACACATAGGAGTGAGCAGAAAAATATGCCAGAAAAGAACCGAAAATTATCAGCAAGACATTCATTTTTTGATCCGCCTTTAGTAGTTCCTTTCTTGTGAAAAAATCTTTAAGGAAGATGCCTATGCCAAAAAGAGAAAGTATCCCTAACGCAAACCCGATAGTTTTTGGAGCTGTATTGACAAAATGAAGTAATTCTCCGTGACCGTATATTTTACCCGAATCACTACTATAAGGCATCTTGTGAATCAGCCATAAAAAATCATGATAATAGAAAAAATAACCGATCAGACTAAATAATAAAAACCCTGTTAACAAAAATGGAAGAGATTTCCATTTTTTATTGTAGATGAAAGTAAAGAGAAAAACTATCAGTATAACAATTCCTTCAGTTCTTGCAAGAGGCAGGAAAGAAATGATGATTGCAGAAGAGATATATTTCCCCGAAAAAAATAAATATACAGCGAATATTAAGACAAAACTGAAGAGTATTTCAGTCATTGTGGTTAACATCATCACTGAATATATTGGGGCAAATACCACAAAAAATATTACCATCCATGCATTTTTCACAGACAATTTCCCTGCTGTCTTGTAAGTGAAAAATGCTGTTAACAAACCTACAAGCAAGTTGAAAGTCTTAATACCCTGGAACCCAAATACAGCAAAAGGAGCACTAAGTATTGTAAACAGAGGCTTTCCCCAGTGATCAAGGAATAAATGCGGATACAACCAGGCATATCGGGCAATTCGGTAATGAGCCAGATTGTCAGCGCCACCATAGGTTCCTGTAGACAGTAACGAAAGTACAAAGAATAAAACAAGTAAACCTGACAGAATTAGCCAGGGAATTGTATATTTTGCAGGTTTCATATCAGTTAATCAATACTATTTCCCCAATAATCCATTATATGAATGGATTTTACTTTTTATTAAATATATTATACTTCAGGATACACCAAAGTGCCCGGAAACCATCTTTCCAACTGATCTTTTTTCCTTCGGCATAGGTGCGGCCATAGTATGAGATACCCACTTCATAAATCCTGATCCCCGGAATTCTCGCAATTTTAGCTGTCACTTCAGGTTCAAAACCAAAGCGATTTTCTTTCAGATTTATATTTTTAATAACATCCGATCTGAAAAGTTTATAACAGGTTTCCATATCTGTAAGGTTCAGATTTGTAAAAATATTTGAAAGGAAAGTTAGGAAACGGTTTCCGATGGTATGCCAGAAAAATAATATTCTGTGTGGATTTGATCCCATAAATCGCGAACCATATACCACATCGGCAAAACCTTCGGCTACGGGTTTAAGCAAATCGGTATATTCACGGGGGTCATATTCTAAATCAGCATCCTGGATAATAATATAATCTCCGGTAGCATCAGCTATACCGGTATGCAAGGCAGCTCCTTTTCCTTTATTCTCAGCATGAGTAATTAATCGAATATAAGTAACCTTTTCACTATCAATGAAATGCTGAACAGTCCCTGCGGTATCATCAGAAGAACAATCATTTACTATAATAATTTCCTTGTCATGATCTTTAATTTCAGCGGTCATTACTTTTTGCAGAATATTTAAAATAGTCTTTTCTTCATTGTAAGCAGGAATGATAACACTAAGTTTTTTTGGCATTGCAAATCATTTTATTAGGGATAGAACCTCCACAGGCACTCATAATTGTAAGAAACAGAACATCAAATCTAAAGATAAATTTCCGAATTACAAATTGATACTCTCTGAAGACGAGGTCCGTCAGAAAAATACAAATTTTAAAACTGAAAATAGATAAACGGTTGTAAATTAGCTGAGCGGGCCTGGTAAATAATAAAAACAATCACTACAGAAATAATCACCTTGACATAGACAGGCGTCCGGATAAACCAGCCCCGGTAGAGTTCTTTCAGTGAAGAGGGCAACCAGTGCATCAGGTAACCAAAAAACATCACCGCAAATACGATCCAGTAGGATTTTAACACATTTAGAGCTACACTAAAATCCAAATGATGTGTAAGTTGCTGCAGCATAGCCCGCGCCCTGATCATGTCATCAGACCTGAAAAATATCCTGGTAAAAGTGATAAAATTAAAAGTGAGCAGAATTTTCCAGAAGCGGACAGGCCAGGTTCGGTTTTTATCATACGGACTGATCTTGCGCCACCATTTATAAACCAGCAAACCCATGCCGTTTAACCCACCCCATAGAATGAATTTCATGTCTGCGCCATGCCACAGACCTCCCAATAGCATAGTAATCATAAGATTGATGTTAGTACGCATGTTGCCATGGCGATTCCCTCCCAGAGGGATGTAAAGGTAATCTTTCAGCCAAAGGGAAAGTGACATGTGCCAACGTTTCCAGAAATCACCCACGTTAACCGCTTTATAAGGAGAATTGAAGTTGGTAGGCAATCTGAAACCCATTAACAATGCAATTCCAATAGCAATATCTGTATAACCTGAAAAATCACAATACACCTGCAATGAATATCCGTATAATGCCATGAGATTCTCGAACCCTGTATAGCTATGCGGATTAGCAAAAATACGGTCGATAAAATTTACCGCAACATAGTCTGATATTACCATTTTTTTGAACAACCCATTCAGGATAAGAAAAAGTGCATACCCAAACTCCTGTTTGCTCAGGGAAAACTTTTTATACAACTGGGGGACAAACTCAGAGGCCCGGACAATCGGCCCTGCAACAAGCTGGGGGAAAAAAGAAACATAGAACCCGAAATCAAGGATATTTCTGACCGGCTCGACCTTACGCCTGTATACGTCGATAGAATAACTAATGGTTTGAAATGTAAAAAAAGAAATACCTACAGGAAGCAATATCTTATCTACATCGAAATGAGTCCCTGAGAACATATTTGACCACATCGCAATGTAATCTTTGACCTGCAGATTAAGATGAAATAACTGATTTATAAGATCCGTGAAAAAATAGGAATATTTATAATAGGAAAGCATTCCTATATTGACAACAATACTGGTGGTAACAAGTAGTTTTCTCGAAAGAGGTTTTGAAGTCTTATGAAGCGAAATACCAATAATATAGTCGACTATGGTCGAAAATACCAGCAGAAGAAAAAACAATCCACTTGTTTTGTAATAAAAAAACAAGCTGATAAGAAAGAGATAACTGTTTCTAACTGTACGTTTTTTATATACAATTGAATATACAGCCAGTACAACTGCAAAAAAACCCCAGAAATAAACCTGGGTAAAGATCAGAGGGGCATCCTGGGAGAATAAAAATATGTTTTTCAAAACCTGCATTAGCAAACAGCGGGATTCATCATGTCAACCGGAATTATATTTTCAGGCATCTTTAAATGATATTCATTGAATTCAGGTTACGAATAAAGTATAAAAGTGGTTAACATCCAAATGCTTCGTTTTAGTTAGTGTATTAATTTTTATTTTCTTTCAAACCCTCAACCTTTCTAAATGCATAATAATCAGTAAAAAGAGCATTGCAAAACATTTTTGCTACGATACGGGCACCCCTGTGGTTAAAATGGACAAAGTCGGGAGAGGCAAGTGACGGTTCGGCAAAGACCCAGCTTGGCATAGAATTATGTCCGCCCATTGCTTCATATAAATCCCAATAAGCACAACCGGCTTTAAAACTTGCATCTTTCATTACATCGCGGATCTCTTCAATGTTGGGATAGCTTTCATAGTGATCATTTACCTTCTGAGACATATCTGCGACACCAATGACTATAATTGGAACTTCCGGATCAATACTTTTAAGCCTTTTGAGCTGTTTATAAAATTTACCACCA
Organism: Bacteroidales bacterium; assembly: GCA_035638655.1. Taxonomy (GTDB): domain Bacteria; phylum Bacteroidota; class Bacteroidia; order Bacteroidales; family DASQZP01; genus DASQZP01. The sequence continues at coordinate 846 of DASQZP010001171.1, read as the reverse complement.
TAATAATCGAAATTACTGGTCAAATAAGGGACAACGTTTCCTCCGAACTGCAAAATCAATAATTTCACATTCAGTTTAGCATAAAGTTCCTTAAGCTGGTTACGGTTCATCCGTGTAAAAACCAGTCCCGAGCTTCCTCTGAGTGCAATATTATCCACCGCCACTCCCTTGTGGTTATCAAGAGCCACTCCATAGAAATCCGGGCTGTCCGTACCTGTAAATTTTATAGTCAATTCAACCGGTGATGAGTTAAAATCCCATTCGAGTACAGCAAGATCATTTTTTGGAGGTATCATTTCGGCATCGTCAATTTCACCATCTTTTTCTATCTCTGTAATAAATGGTCTTTTGTTATACCCGTAAAAAATCCTGCACCGGTCATAAGTCCGGGATGTTATATATCCCAATGCTGATCGCCGGAAAGTAATCCATGCTGTTTTTGTAATCGTATCAGGCTGCACCCCATCAGGCAGGTAAGGAGAAAACCTGGCAAAACTGGCCATCACACCGTAACGGTGATGTTTGATTGTAGTATCAATTCTTCCAAAAGCTGTATACCTGTGCCAGTTGTCAGAATTTTCCTGGTAAACTGATAACTGCCCGTTATAAAGCTGGGCTGCAGGGAGAAATCCCGGGCCGGAGCCACCAAATTTTTTTTGCAACCGGTTCCGGATATAAGATGTGATGCGATCCCCTTCAATTTGTGAATCACCATAATGCAATATCCTGATCAGTTCTGTTGTATCCTTAAGATGTTGCAGTTCACTGAAAAAAGGATACAACACCCCTGGATTATCGCCCGGATATTGCAAGCGTTCGAGAGAACTGCTAAGATTGCGGGCATCA
>DASQZP010001170.1:0-3679 GCA_035638655.1 Bacteroidales bacterium | reverse complement strand
TGGGTTAAGGATGCATCGATAATGGTAAATGCTGAAGCAGTTGGCGAATTAATAAATTCAATTTACAGCAACTACAAAATTTTGTCCGGAAATGTATTTGAGCTCCCCGGAACGCTTAATTATACGTAAAACCATACCTGTAAGTAAAATTATTTATTGACTTTTTTGAGGTAAATCCTTAATGTTATTAGACTTATTTTTAGCTATAAAGTAGTGAAAAACAACGTTTATAAAAACAATAACAAATTAAATAATCTCGGAGGTTAGCTCTCATGCATTTTTCAGACATTTTAGGATTCGCGTCCTATATTATTGCTCAAGCTCAAGACACCGGTGTGCTTACATATTTACAAGAGAAATTCGTCCAAGGCGGCGGTTTTATGTATCCAATTTTAGCCTCTTTGGTAATTGGGCTTGGTTTCTCGATTGAAAGACTTTGGACTTTGTCTCGTGCAAGCATGAATACAAAGAAATTCATTGTAAAAGTTAAAGATGCTTTACAAAAAGGCGGTGTCCAGGAAGCAATGAAAGTTTGTGAAAATACCCGTGGCTCTATCGCTTCTGTATTTCATGCAGGATTATTAAGAGCAGACGAAGGTATCGAAGCAGCTGAAAAAGCTATTATGGCTTACGGCTCAATCGAAATGGGTTTTCTTGAAAGAGGACTTATTTGGATTTCGACATTTATCACTATTGCTCCTATGCTTGGTTTTACCGGTACGGTACAGGGTATGATCGAAGCATTCGACGCTATTAAAGAAGCAGCTCAGTTGTCTCCTGCTGTTGTTGCGGGCGGTATCTCGGTTGCATTGCTTACTACTCTTTTCGGCCTTGTTGTTGCTATTATTCTTCAGGTTTTTTATAACTATTTTGTATCAAGAATTGATAAACTGGTTGCCGATATGGAAGAGAGCTCTATCGAATTAATTGATGCATTATATGAAATGAAAAAAGGTTAATAAAAAGAGTTATTAATTATGGTTAAAATTAAAAAAAGAAAATTAGGTGAAGCACAGATCCCCACAAGTTCGATGGCGGATATAGCATTCTTGCTTCTTCTTTTCTTCCTTGTTTCAACAAACATTAATGTTGATACTGGTATCGGTTTAACTCTTCCTGAATATATACCGCCTGAAGAAAGAGAATTTGTGGAAATATCGAGCGACAGAATGGCAGCTCTGTTGATTAACGAAAACGGAGATGTATTGTTAGACGGGAATATTATTGCTATCCCTCAAATTAAAGATAATTTGAAGGAAAGAATTACAAGTAAAATAAACCTGCCTAGTAACAAAAAGCTTGTGGTTTCGGTAAAGACTGATAAAAAAACAATATACAACCTCTATATTCAAGCATTGGATCAGGTTAAAGGTGCCTACGCTGAAGTAAGAGAAGCTTATGCAAAATCTCAATACGGTAAAAGTATGGATGAGTTGACCCCGGAAGAAACAAAAGATGTTCGCGACAAGATACCTGTTATTATCTCAATCGCTGAACCAGAGCAAGTCTGATGAATTTTAATTAGAGGAAATTTAATATGAAATTTGAAAAGAAAAGAGCTTCTGCAAAACAGGATATACCGACGGCATCATTACCCGATATTGTGTTTATGTTGCTGCTCTTCTTTATGGTGGCAACACAATTACGCGAGGTTGATGTTTTGGTGCAATTTACTCTTCCTCAAGCCGAAAATATCGAAAAGATAGAGAACAAGAGGCTTGTTTCATATATTTGGGTTGGCAGAGATGAACGAATTCAGATTAACGACAGCGTGGTTAAGTTGAATGAAATTCAGGATATTATGTATCGTAGAAGAGTGGAACTGCCCAATGTCATCGTTTCTTTCAGAGTCGATAGAAATGCTAATATGGGTATCGTAACAGATATTCAGCAGGCTCTCAGGAAAGCAGATGCCCGACGTATAAACTACTCTACTTTGCTCAAACAATAATTTATTTTTATTCTGATTTAAAGGGCAGGTTATTATTTTAGCCTGCCTTTTTTTTTGAGTTGAGGTGAAATATGAATTTAAAAGACAAAATTAACCAGGATCTCAAGGAAGCAATGAAGTCCGGCGATAAACTCCGGCTTCAGACTATCCGTTCCATACGCGCTTTAATTCTTGAATTTGAAAAAAGCGGTACGGATAAAGAACTTACCCCGGATGAAGAAATCAAACTTCTTTCCGGTGCGGCTAAAAAAAGAAAAGATTCGATTGAACAGTACGAAAATGCAAACAGGCAGGACCTTGCCGATAAGGAAAAACAGGAACTTGAAATAATACGGGAGTACCTTCCCGAACAATTGTCCGAAGACGAAGTACTTGCCGAAGTTAAAAAACTTGCGGACGAAATCGGCGCCCGAAGTCAACAGGATTTTCCTAAACTTATGCCTAAAGCCATTCAAAAATTAAAAGGGCAGGCCGACGGTAAACTTGTTAAAGATTGTGTAGAAAAAGTACTGAGCGGTAATTGAATTACGTAGACTATATAATTATTGCTGTTGTAGTTATCGGTTTTTTGCTCGGTTACAAAGACGGCTTGGTTCGTAAACTGATCGGGCTTGCCGGCTTTGTTGTAGGTGTTGTACTGGCTTTTGAATTTGCCGATCAGGTTGGAAGATATCTTGCCCCGATTTTTAATAATGAAGAAGATTTATCACGTATAGTTTCGGGCATACTTATTTTTCTCGTTATTATACTGATTACTTCGCTTATTAAACGGATCGTACATCCTTTCGATAAAGTTAACCGGTTCTTAAATCAACTGCTGGGCGGTATTTCAGGCGCAATTCAAATTATATTTTTTATCAGCGGGTTTTTGCTTTTTCTGAATATATTCAATTTCCCCAACGATAAAGCTAGGGAAGGATCTTTACTTTACGATAAAGTATATAAAGTTATTCCCGTTACTATCGATATGGTCATAGGTGAAAATTCGAAAACAAAAAATTTTATACGTCAATTTATCGAGCAAAAAAATAATTTCGATTTCGAAGATATTGACGTTGATTCAACTTTAGCAGAATAATAATGATATCACAAAAAATACTCGACAAATTAGAATACGGTAAAGTATTAAATTTTATTTCAAATTATACCGTTACGGAAAACGGTAAAGAAATAATTCTTAACCAAAAACCATTTCCCGATAAAGAAGATGCAGTTTACGAAGGCAACCTGGTAAGCCAGGCAAAGGAGGTATTAATTCATAATGATGCTCCGCCGTTGGATTATATTCCTTCCATTTCGGAATCTATTTCGAAAACGAGAATAGAAGGTGTTACCGCTGCTCAAAAAGATATTCTGGAAATTCTTAAACTGGCTAAATCTTCGCGTAAAATTTTCACCTTTTTTAAAAACAACGAACACGCTCCTTTAATTGTTGAACTGACTAGTAACTTATTTGTAGATAAAGTTTTTGAGCATCATTTCGGAAGAGTATTTACGGATAACGGAGATATAAAAGATAACGCCTCGCAGAAATTATCCCAGTTGAGAAGAGAGATTAACGAAAAAAGCGATTCGCTGCGAAGAGTTGTAAACAAAATATTAAAGAAGTACAGTGAAGATTATCTTGTTCAGGAAGAATATATAACCCTGCGCGAAGGTCGTATAGTAATTCCTGTTAAAGCCGAACATAAAAGGCATGTAAAAGGATTTATCCACAGCGAATCCGGT
>DASQZP010001169.1:0-4519 GCA_035638655.1 Bacteroidales bacterium | reverse complement strand
GCATCCTTATTATGTCAATGATAATGGTTGAAGAAATGAGTACAGAAGGAAGAAAAATAATTGATTTAATGTGGAATTCTCTTATCTACAAATAATTACTTTGCCCAACACATGGTATAGTGCATGCGGGTTTCAGAGATTTTCGGGCGTTTGTGGCTCGTAAAAAAGTCGGTGTAAACTGATAGGAAATCGCTTCGTAATCCCGCACGACACCATACCATAAAACGTTGCCAACAAGGCTAAGAAACATCTTGCATAAATAAATTGACTCGATTTCTTAAATAATAGGATTTCTTATTTAAGTAAATTGATAAATAATTAAATAAGACTTATCTTTGTTTAAAATTTCACAATGAAACAATTTAAATCTGGACAATATATTAGTCAGGGCTATTATAAAAGCTTTCAACCTGAGATTATTAATAGACAGTTGCAAATTGATAACATGGAAATATTGCAATTGTTAAGCCGAGCTGATAGAGAATTAGGTCGATTGGATATGTATTCAAAATATATCCCAAATATTGAGCTGTTTATCAGTATGCATGTGCTAAAGGAAGCGACTCAGAGTAGTAAAATTGAAGGGACTCAAACTAATATGGACGAAGCTCTTTTAGAGAAAGAGGATTTGCCATTAGATAAACGAGATGATTGGGAAGAAGTTCAAAACTACATAAAAGCAATGGAATGGGCTATTGACCATCTTAATAAATTACCATTTTCATCACGACTAATAAGAGAAACTCATCGTGTATTGCTTCAAGGTGTGCGTGGAGAGAAAAAACAACCTGGTGAATTTCGGAAAAGTCAAAACTGGATTGGTGGAGCAACAATAAATGATGCCGTATTTATTCCTCCTGTTCATAGCTCTGTTCCTGAACTAATGAGTGATATAGAGAAATTCATTCATAATGAAGAACTTCATATACCTGAATTGCTTAAAATAGGATTGGTTCATTATCAATTTGAGACAATTCACCCTTTTCTTGATGGAAATGGTAGAGTCGGAAGATTATTAATTCCACTTTATTTGGTAAGCAAAGGAATATTGCAAAAACAAGTTTTGTATTTATCCGACTTTTTTGAGAAAAATAGAAAATTGTACTATGATAATTTAACGACTGTACGAGAAAAAGATGATTTAGGACAATGGTATAAGTTTTTTCTTGTAGGAGTGATTGAAACGGCTAAAAATGGAATCATCACTTTTGATAATATATTGCAACTTCAAAAACAAATTGATATTGATATCCAAACATTAGGTAGTAGAGCATTAAAAGCAAAGAAAGTAATAGACCATTTGTATAAACGTCCTATGATTACAGCGGACAAGGTTAGTGAGATTGCTTCGATTTCAATGCCATCATCTTACAAATTGATTTCAGATTTGGAGAAACTTAATATATTAAAAGAAAAGACAGGTGGACAAAGAAGTAGGGTATATGCATTTGATAATTATTTAAACTTATTTAGATAAAGCCCAGTTGGCAACACACAATATAAAACAGTTGGCAATCAGTGAGTTAAAATGCGTTTCGGCTCGTATCAAAAGTACTTGTAACTTGACAAGAAAGTGCTTCGAAATGCCAAACGTTTCATATACGTGACCGTTGCATGCAATATAAAATGATTTACAAAAATAGGATGGATATTAAAAAACGAGCAATCTTAGCAGTTTTATTCTTGGCAATATTTGTACTATGCTACCCCCAAAAAAACGAAGAGCACATATTACCTTATAAAGACAGCAGTCTGCCAATATCAGCACGTGTAAACGACTTATTAAGCAGAATGACTCTTGAGGAAAAAATTTCTCAAATGAATATGCTTAGTCTGAGCAGGTTAAACTTAGATAAAAACAAGGAGGTAAGTGTACAATCTTTGGATAGCTTATTTCATGGGAATAGCATAGGTTGTTTGGAAAGCCCTTTTATTGGAGTGGATGAGATATCCAAACTCTCAGAAGCCGCAGACAACTATTTTCGCAACCGAACAAGACTTGGCATACCGGCTATTCAAATAGCAGAATGCTTGCATGGTCAGTTGGCATTTGGAGCTACTATTTTCCCTCAAGCTATTGCTCAGGGTAGTACATGGGATCCTGATCTGATTAAAAAAATGGGAGAGGTTATCGCCTTGGAGGCAAGCCTTTCAGGTGTAGATCAAGCCTTGTCACCATTATTCGATTTGGCCAGAGATCCGAGATATGGGAGAGTTGAAGAGTGTTTTGGGGAAGACCCTTTTCTCGTGGCAGAGATGGGAAAGGCATTTGTTATAGGAATGCAGGGCGAGCCCTCTACTACGAAGAAACAGTTATCAGATAACAAACTTATCTGTACGGCAAAACATTTTGTGGCGTACAGTACACCTATTGCAGGTATCAATCTCGGCCCAAATAATGTCGGCCCCAGAGATTTAAGAGATTTACATTTATATCCTTTTAAACAAGCTATACAAGAGGCCAACATTTATTGCGTTATGCCTGCCTATAATGAAGTAAATGGAATTCCAATGCACGCCAACGAACACCTCATGAAAGATGTTTTACGCAAAGAATATGGATTTAAAGGTTATGTGTTTTCGGATTACGGGGCCATAAGTATGCTTAACTACTTTCACAAAGTTACACAGAACAATTCTGAAACAGCTATCAGCGCCATTAAGGCAGGCATTGACCTTGAAGCTCCCAGTATGTCAGCTTTTTCAGAATTGTATAATCTGGTAGAGACGGGAAAAATTGACATTTCATTAATTAATGAAGCAGTAAGAAACATATTAACCATTAAATTTAAGGCAGGTTTATTCGACAAACCTTATACAGCCCCTACTAAAGTGTCGGAGTTAATTCATACAAGTGAATCTATCAGTCTGGCACGCGAAATAGCTGAGGAATCAATTATTTTACTTAAAAATCAAGATAATCTTTTACCCTTAGATATTACAAAATTAAAATCCATTGCTGTAATTGGCCCAAATGCCAATCAAGTTCAATATGGCGATTATAGTTGTACGAAAGACAACAATTCCGGAGTGACAATTCTAGAGGGTATAAAACACTATGCAAATAACAAAATTGAAGTAAATTATGCCCAAGGGTGTGGTATAACAAGCCTTGATAGTAGTGAAATAGCTTCTGCTGTTGAAGTAGCAGAGAAAAGTGATGTAGTTGTTTTGGCTATTGGTGGTACAAGCAGTACATTGTCGGGAATAGGTTGGGGAAAAGACATTTCAGGCGATTATCCAACTTGTGGGGAAGGATTCGACAGAACAACCTTAACACCTCCCGGAGTACAAGCTGAATTAATCCAGGCCATATACAAAACAGGAAAACCAATCATATTGGTGATGGTTCATGGGCGACCATATACTGTGGCCTGGGAAAAGGAGAACATTCCTGCTATTATTGAAGCCTGGTATCCGGGAGAAGAAGGAGGCAATGCACTTGCTCGTATTTTATTTGGAAAAGTAAACCCATCAGGAAAATTACCTGTTTCTGTTCCGAAGAGTGTAGGCCATTTACCTACTTTTTACAATGTAAAACCATCAGGAAAAGGTTACTATAATAGACCTGGAAGCAAAGAAAAGCCAGGAAGAGACTATGTTTTTTCATCACCTGAGCCACTATTTCCATTTGGATATGGTTTAAGCTATACTGAATTTGAATATTCAAATTTAAGCGTTGAAATAAATCACTCTGAAATCAACACATTGATCAATCTTTCAGTAGATATCAAAAACACTGGCAAAATGACAGGGAAAGAAGTGATACAAGTTTATTTTAATGACAAAATAAGTTCAGTTACAACACCCGTAAAAGTTCTCAAAGAATTTAGAAAAGTAGAGATAAGGCCATCTGAATTAGTTAGTGTTAGTTTCTCAATTCCTTTAGAAGAGCTTGGCTTATGGAATAAAGAGATGAATTACGTTATTGAACCAGGAGATTTTGAAATAATGGTTGGTAGCTCATCTAACGATATAAGGTTAAGAACAACTATTACAATTGAGTAAGTACAACATACAACAAAAAATATAGGTCATTGGACAGAAAGGTGTTACAAGAAAGGACTAATTTCAAAAAATGAAGTAATGTATTGAAACTTTAGACGACCTGTTGGAAAGTTACACTGAAATGTCCAAGGCCCCATATTCAAACCGGTAGCGCCAATTAAAATTCAGACATTCATATTAACTTAACATTCTACTCCGTTGGTTCAGGAAATGGGGAGTATTATAATTCACCGGGTTCATTAAAGAAAATTAACGCCCTTTATCAGGCGTCTGTTATGAGCGGGTTGTGAACATAATTTATATCACTGGTGTCCGGTTAAAAAATGTCATTAAAGATCTATCCCAGGTTAAATGCGCTTTATGGAATATGTTAAATACCACTACCTTACTTTTTCATGTCCTCATGCCGGACGGGCATTTACTTTTTTGCTCACGTCAAAATATTTTCAGTTGTGTTCCCCGTTTAGACGGGGCAGGCTGCGAGCTCGTTACACTCGGTTGCTTGATCAAA
>DASQZP010001168.1:0-2315 GCA_035638655.1 Bacteroidales bacterium | reverse complement strand
AAGAGAACAGTTCTGGACCTGGTAAGAAAAGCCTGTCCTGAAAGAGTATTCCCAGTTGGACGGCTTGACCGCAATACTACCGGTGTATTATTGCTTACCAATGACGGTGAGCTGACCAAGAACCTGACTCACCCAAGGTTTAATAAGAAGAAAATATATCATGTTTTCCTGGACAAAAATGTCACTAAGGCTGATATTGAGACGATTACCAACGGACTAACTCTCGAAGATGGTTTTATTAAAGCAGATGCAGTCAGCTATGTTAAGCCTGAGGATAAAAAACAGGTAGGTATTGAGATTCATTCAGGAAAAAACAGGATTATCCGCCGAATTTTTGATGCATTGGGCTATAAAGTAATCCGGCTCGACCGAGTATACTTTGCCGGCCTTACAAAAAAAGGAGTGCAGAGGGGCAAATGGCGTTTTCTTAACGAAAAAGAAATAAGGATGCTGAAAATGAATTCATTTGAATAATTTCAACTTTTTGTTTCATTATAAATTTACCGAAGATAACCATTTTAAGTGCCCCCATGCCAGAGCCTACTATATTTAATCAATAAAAATCAGGTGACATTAATTCTTTTTTTATAATTTAAATCCCTCATTACGAAGTATAAATATCTTTTACCCTACCCCACCGGGATACTATTTAACTGAACTGCTGCTCAATAGCAAATCATATACTATAAGCCGGCAATACATTTTTACATATCCCAATTATGACTCGTAATGTAAAAATATCAGTATTTATTCTCTAAAACAATTAATAACTTTACCACCAAATTACATTAAATCGACCAGAAAAAAATGGCACATAAAGCTGGCTTTGTAAATATCCTTGGCAACCCGAATGTAGGCAAATCAACCTTGATGAATCTCCTGGTAGGAGAACGTTTATCTATCATCACCTCCAAAGCACAAACAACACGGCATCGTATTCCTGGTATTGTCAACGGAGCAGATTATCAGATTGTCTTTTCAGACACCCCCGGTATACTCAAACCAAACTATAAATTGCAGGAATCAATGATGAAGTTTGTATCCGGAGCGTTTGAAGATGCAGACATTATATTATACATCACTGATGTTGTAGAAACATTTGATAAGAATGCAGATTTTCTTGACAGATTAAAAAACGTTGACATACCAGTTATCATACTGATCAATAAAATAGACCTTACTAATACTGAAAAATTAAACACTCTGGCAGAACTCTGGCATGAAACATTACCAAAAGCTGAAATATTGCCCATTTCGGCTATAAGTGCTTTTAATACAGACCGGATCATCCCAAGAATCGTTGAACTTTTGCCTGATGGTCCGCCGTTTTATCCACCTGATGCCTTAACTGACAAGCCTGAGCGTTTCTTTGTTTCAGAGATCATAAGAGAAAAAATATTACTTTACTATAAAAAAGAAATCCCCTATTCTGTCGAAGTTGAAATAGAAAGTTTTAAGGAAGAGGAAAAGATCATCCGTATTTCAGCAATAATATATGTAATGCGCGATTCACAGAAAGGAATACTGATCGGACACAAAGGAAGTGCTTTGAAAAAAACCGGAACAGAAGCCCGTAAAGCACTCGAAAAATTCTTTGAGAAGAAGATATTTCTCGAATTATTTGTTAAGGTAAATAAAAACTGGCGTGAATCCGACCGGCAGTTAAAAAGATTTGGTTATTAATTGACAGAGTAAAACATAAAATATACAAATGGGAAATATTGTAGCGATCGTGGGCAGGCCAAACGTGGGCAAGTCGACACTTTTCAACCGGCTTACAGAAAAACGTCAGGCCATTGTGGACGAAACCAGTGGCGTAACCCGCGACCGGCATTACGGAAAATCAATATGGAATGGTAAGGAATTCTCAGTAATTGACACAGGGGGATATGTAACCAATTCGGGTGATGTTTTTGAGGAAGAAATTCGCAAGCAGGTGCTGATCGCCATTGAAGAATCAGATGCCATTCTTTTTCTTGTGGATGTAATTAGCGGAATTACTGATTTGGATGAATCAGTAGCAGCCATTCTCCGTAAAACCAAAAAGCCTGTATTTCTGATAGCCAACAAGGTTGATAATAATGAACGCATCTATGATGCGCAGGAATTTTACAAATTCGGACTTGGAGAAGTATTCTGCCTCTCCTCGATCAGCGGAAGCGGGACAGGTGAACTGCTTGATACATTGGTGGAATCCTTTAAAAAAGGAAGTCTGGAAGAAGATCCGGATATACCTCGTTTTGCTATCGTAGGAAGACCTAATGTAGGTAAATCATCGCTCATCAATGCCCTGTTGGGTGAAGAAAGAAATATTG
>DASQZP010001167.1:0-2255 GCA_035638655.1 Bacteroidales bacterium | reverse complement strand
AGCCCCGGTTCGCTCTATGACAAGATGGATTATTTTTGTTGGACTTGTCACACTCATTGTTATTGCATTGATTATATTTTTCGTAGCACGCTCGGTTACCGAACCCATCCAGGATATTATTATAGACTTGCAGAAAGGGTCCGAAGAGGTGACGGCTGCTTCCGGACAGGTATCTTCCTCCAGCCAGCAACTGGCTGAGGGCTCTTCCGAACAGGCTGCTTCCATGGAAGAAACCAGCTCCAGTCTTGAGGAGATGTCCTCCATGACCCACCAAAATGCTGGTAATACCCATGAAGTAAATCGCATGTTTAAAGAAGAGATGGCTCCGAATTTTGAAGTCATGCAACAACAGGTTACCAGTACCCAGGGAGCTCTTGCTAAGGCCGTCGAAGCCAGTGCTGAAACCGCAAAAATCATTAAAACAATTGATGATATCGCTTTTCAAACTAACCTTTTGGCACTGAACGCCGCTGTGGAAGCAGCCCGTGCGGGAGAAGCTGGTAAGGGCTTTGCTGTGGTTGCCGAGGAGGTTCGAAACCTGGCCCAACGAGCAGCCGAGGCGGCTAGTCAGACGTCCGAGTTGATTGAGAATTCTAACCAACAGATTAAGAATTCAACCCAGTTTAGTAATAAGCTATCGGAGGCTATGAAGATCAATATAGGACTTACTGAAAATATAACTAACCTGGTTGCAGAAGTCTCCGCTTTTACTGACGAACAGGCGCAAGGGATTAAACAGGTCAACACTGCCGTTTCACAAATTGATCAGGTTACCCAGTCTATTGCTTCCAATGCTGAAGAAGCGGCAGCGGCTTCAGAAGAGCTTGATGCCCAAGCTAAAAGTTTGCTTAAAGCAGTAGAGCGGCTTCAAGTGGTCGTCGATGGTGAGAAAAGTGTTGATGACGTTCTGCAGCACCATAAAACTGCTAACGGTAAAGGCAAACATATGCTAAATGGTTTGCAAACTGAAATTAAGAATCAACAGAATAAGCAGGCTGCAACAACTTTCAGAACAAATGGTCATTCAAAGCATTCGGGTTTCGATACAGATTTCAAATTGAATGGCTTTTAGTCGATACATGATATCTAACAAGATTTGATCAGTTATCTACAATACAGGGTGCTTCGGTGGTGAACTGCCGGTCACCTAAGTCATTTTTTTCGACTTAAGATAGATGGTATTTAATTCGAAAGTTTATTTTGTGAATAATATTTAAGCATATTACTATCAATCTTAAATTTTTGAGCGTCGCTATAGGTGTAATTTAGTATCACTGTATCCGGGACTTTAGAAACAAATTTTACCTGGTGATTAGGAATAGGTAAAATACTGTATTTATTCATCTCCTTGCATTTTAATTCAGTAGCTTGATGCCTGATCATTTATACATGCCCGATTTTTAACTTTAGATCAACCGGGGATTCTTTTCTCTATCGATTTCATGAAATGATCAATTTTTTAATAAAAAAATTAAGACCATTAATATCGTACCGATAATAGTAGAGTAGAGCGATAGAAAGAAGTAAGTCAACCTGTTTGTAATAGCTATAATTCTTAAAACGTCTCAATCAACAGGTAATGGATACTTTCTGATACTACACAATAAATTTGAAAAACAGTACAATTATAATGAATAATACAACGGTTAACCTAAATGAAAAGGAGGAGTCTATCTACATTACCGGTGGTAAATTTCTCAGTTTCTTTTTGGGTAAAGAAGAATACACTATTCCTATTCTGAAAGTACAAGAAATTATTGGTTTAATGTCTATTACACCGGTTCCGAAGATGCCGGATTATATACGGGGAGTCCTGAACCTCAGGGGAAAAATTGTTCCGGTTATGAAGCTTCGTACCCGGTTTGGACTCGAAGAAATAGAAGATACGAATGAGACCTGTATTATTGTCATCCATCAGGACAAATACTTAATGGGTGTCTTGGTGGATAAGGTCTCGGAAGTAGTGGATATAGAAACCGGGGAAATTGAAGAAGTTCCTTCGGTGGGCGTGGCAGACCAAAGTGAATACCTTGCCGGTTTGGGGAAAGCCCGGGATTCGGTAAAAATGATTTTGGAAGTGCAAAAGGTCTTGTTTGATGTGCCCTCAAGAGTGTTGCAAGTCTCGGGAGATGAATCAGTTAATAATAAACAATAATAACTAAGTTTGGATAAATCATGTCTTTTATTAAAAATACCATGAGTGGCTCGAATTTATCGGATAGTGGTGATAGCTGGACGATCGGGAAACGCATCAC
>DASQZP010001166.1:0-6229 GCA_035638655.1 Bacteroidales bacterium | reverse complement strand
TTGGACCCCATATATTGATTCATTTGTTTATTGTTTCAAATGGTTTCAAGTTGTTTCATGGTTTCAACGCGGGTGGGCAGAACCGCTTCAGGCTATCTAAAAGATGATAAACGCTGCAAATCACGTAGTGACGACATTATGGAAGAAAATTCATAGAATAATTGTTAAGTAACTTCGTAGGTGCGGCATTATTCGATTGCTTATTTTACAACTGATTAGTCTGCTTGTGCAATATATGTAAAAGATCAGGCATCGCAATCTGACATTAATTGCCATCGTCTTTGTCCTTTTTCCTATGCATTTAAAGGTAAAATATATCATTACTCATTATCAGTAACTTCTATTGACATTCATAGCCATATTTTGTAACTTGTTATAACATTTTTTTTGGATAATCTAATTGTAACATCCAAAACCATATGCCATGAAAAGCTATCTGCTACTTCAATTCGTATTATTGACAAGTCTCTGGTCTTTTTCACAGGATAATTATTGGGTTAGCACAAAATTGCCCGCACCGTTTCCATCTCAAAACCAGTATGCTCTGGGTGAAACCTGTCTGATTTTTGCAACTGACACCAGCCGGTCAGTGCATGCTTTTGATATAAATAAAGGCGAGTGGCAACTGTTGCTTGTCCCAACAGAATTGGATTGGATTGATGCTGCAGCCGATGGGAATGTGGCCATGATATATAACGATTCCATTGTTGTGGCTTATAGTGCCATCACCAGCTCCTTTTCGGCTTTATCCTTTAGTGGTTCGATTGTTACTTTGAACATGACCCCCTTTTGCATCGAGAACTTAGCCTATTTCATAACCGATCAGTTTTTTTATGTTTTTGACGCTGAAGAGGGAGAATGGCATTCATACGGCTATACGCCTCCGGGATCAGCTCCCTGGGGAGGTGGCGTTTCCGGGAAAGAGGATTATATATACATGAGCATCTACCCCAAATCCGGTGCTTCAATTAGTACATGGATTGCCTACAGCTTGCATACAAAAACATTCACGGAGTTCACGCAACCATATCAAATATTTTTTAAACAACTGGATCATGGTTTTACATTCACAACTTCGAATAAAGACCCTTATTTGTGCGGCGGTTACAGCGCTATAACCGGACAATATAGCACAAAGACACACAGTAGGGGTATTACTGAAAAATACCCTTCGGTATATGAAGAATTAGTTTCGCCATTAATTTGTGATCTTTTTGTTTGCAACGAGGAGTCTGATGGCAATGACTATATATATCATATGTGGGTTTACAATACCATGATTGGCGATTTTGCTGAATATTCATTTCATTATACCTACAATGGAAGTCATTATGTAAATGTTTGGTCCTTATGTGGCGGACAAACTGCCTTTGTTATAATCAAAAATGTTGATAAGGGTAATCTTCTTGAATGCCTTGCTTACTCAGCTGAAACAAACGAATTTACTTTGTTTGATACTCCGTTGTACAATTGGGGGTCAATGAGTTTTTCAGCCGGGGGCCTTATAATTGATGGATATGATGAAAACAACTACTTTTTATACGATGTACAAACTAAAAAATCGTTTACCCATCCGGTGCAATGGGCAGAGAGTATTGAACCCGGTATAAAAGCGAGGGGGTTATCAAATTATTGGTCTGTTTTTGCTTTTTCCAGGGAATATGATGACACAACACATGTTTTAAGCTATACCAGAGATGATGGTAAATTATCGGCATTTGATATTCCACCAGTAGTATCTACCTCTAATTACAGAGGGGCAGATTTCTTTGGTTTGGTTTATACAGAACTTGGTGTACCTGCAAAAACATATCTTTTTTCACCATTGTACAACAATTGGACAGAAAAGGATTTTGAATCTTCATCCTATGGCGGAGCGGAAAGCAATTATTTTTATATCAATTATACGGATATAAACCAAACATACTTTTACGATGCAATGACTAATGAAGAATTCTTGTTCCCCTCTGCACAGACTTATAGAGATGTACTTGCACGCGACAGTTTGTTTTTAATGTATTCAGACGAAGGAAAATATATAGGCTACAGCATAATCGACCATAGCAGTGTCGAGTATGAAATCAGCAAGCTTTCGGGGCAACAATGGAATAATTTTATTGTTCTTAACTCTGATATCGACCGCGTAGACCAATTGCTTTTCGATGCATACCATAACATATTTGCACCTTTAACCCTGACGGAAGAAACTGGAAAAAGGAAAAATAATTGGGTAGGCGGCAAAACAGCGCTTATTGCTACAGAAAACGGATATTTATATGCTTATAGTTCGAAATCGGTTGGACCTGTTGGAGTAGATAAAATTGAAGCCGCTCCTCTTTCGGAACTGGAATTTCAGCTATTTCCCAACCCGGCAAAGGGCAAGTTCAGAGTTCAAAGTCAACTGTTCAAAGGTGAAAATGTCATTGTTGAGATTTTTGACCTGAATGGTAGAAAAATACTTAACAATAACTTCCCGGCAGGCAGGGAGAAAATCGAAATAGATGTCAACCATCTGCAAAGTGGTGTTTATGTCTGCAAATTAAGTACTGAAAATAAAAGTGTAACGAAGAAAATAATTGTGCAGAAATGAAAGAACAACTGCTTCTTATCACTTTTGCCATTTTCATTTGCACTTTATTCTATGCACTGAAACTGAAAAATTCCCTGTGGTAATATTACTGATTTTTAAATTGATAAAGTAAATTTTATTAATTGTCATACTTCCAGTTATCTAAGTAAACACATAACACTCTTATTTTTAGTTGACAGGAAAGTATTAGTTGAAGTCTTATGAAATAAGACAAAATAAATCAGGAAAATAATTATATAAGAAAATAACAAAAAAATATTTGTGCGACATTCGGAGGTCTGTGATTATTTACATGCTATATCTAAAAGGTAATTTGTATTTAACCGGATAAATTTTTAAGTTTAAAAAATATTATGAGTGATTGGGAAATGAAGAGTATTCGTATGAAAAAGTTATAACTTAACTTTTAACAGTTTAAATTGCCTTCTTATGAGAACAGTTGGATTATTACTGGGTATAATGTTGTCTCAGGTGACCATGGCGCAAATTCCGGTCCTGCAGGTACAGAATACTGACAGCAGTCAGTACCTGGCTTTATCAGAATTAAAAATACATATTGATGTGGTTGGAAACATTGCTACTACTACCTTTGATATGGTCTTTTATAATCCTAACCCTCGTGTGCTCGAAGGAGAATTAACCGTACCACTTAATGAGGGCCAGGAGGTTTGTCGTTATGCCCTTGATATAAACGGGAGACTGCGTGAAGGAGTGATTGTGGAAAAACTTAAGGGGAGGCAGACTTTTGAAGCGATTGAAAGAAGAGGAATAGATCCTGGTCTTGCCCACCTGACAAAGGGAAATAATTTCAAAACCAGGATTTATCCGGTTCCTGCTGAAGGAACCAAACGGGTAGTAATCGGAATTTCTGAGACGCTGAGTGGCGATGATCAATATCTCTATTATCATATTCCTGTTTCTAAAACAGGTATTATAAGTAATTTTCAACTTGAAGTGAATGTATTCCGGGAACCCTCTGAAGATAAAATACCAGTACCTGAATTCGGAAATATTTCATTTGAAGGACAGGACAATATTTACAGACTGACCATGACAAAGAAGGATTATGCAATTGCTGATGGTCTTCAATTTGCAATTCCCAGGTTCGCGGATACAGATCATCAGTTATTTACTTCAAGGTTCAATGGTAAAACCTATTTCTATTTAACCTTTAAAGCACCTGAACTAACAAAAACTTTTAAGCCGGTACCGGATAAAATAGATATTTACTGGGATAGGTCATTTTCTGCTCAAAAAAAAGACATTGATGAGGAACTCAGTCTGTTATCAAATTATCTTACCTCCCTGGATGGTACTAAGAAAGTATCTGTGAGATTTTTTAATTATAAAGTTGAAGAACCGAAAATTTTTATAATCGACAAGGATCCTTCACAGTTGATCAGTTATCTCAGATCGGTGAAAAATGAAGGAGCGACTTCTCTGAATACCATACAGCTTAATAAAGATTGTGACGAGATACTCTTTTTTTCGGATGCGATAAATACGATTGGAACTGCTGAGATAAAACTGCCTGATATTCAAGTGTATATGATAACTTCCTCTCCAGGCAGTAATTATTCATTCATGAAGCGAGTTGCACGGAACACCAATGGTGAATATATCAATCTCGGTTCCATATCACAAGAAAGAGCGCTTCAACTACTGCTTTCAAATGAAGAAAAATATTTATCCTGCAGTTATGATCCTTCTGAATTAACCGAAGTATATCCCAATACTTCCCGGCAGACAGGTAAATATTTTGAAATTACGGGAATTTTAAAAGATCAACCAGCTGATTTAACTGTAAACTTTGGCAATCAGGGAGGAATTACTAAAAGGAGGATTTTTAATATCGGAGAGGGTATACAGGCTCCTGTTGAACGAATATGGGCAGGAAAAAAGATTGAGTCCCTTTCAATGGATCCTGACAGGAACAAAAAACAGATACTTGATCTGAGTAAAACATTTACCATCATCACAAAAAATACAGCTTTGATGGTACTTGACAGGATAGAGGATTATGTGCAGTACGAAATAGTTCCACCTGATGAGATGAAAAAGGAATATTTTGCACTGTTGGCAAATAAAAAGAAGTTGGTACAATCTGATACTGTCTCAGTACATAAGCTTAATTCTGAAAGGAGTAAACAGTTATTTGACTGGTATGAAAATCCTATATTAAAAAGACAATCTGCGAATACATCAGATGCTTTACTCGGAGAAGAGGAGGAAATGTATGAAGTATTTGATCAGGAAAGTGAAGAGATAGTGCCATTAACAAGACAGGAAGAAAGGCCCCCGCCTCCACCTCCTCCAGAATCTGATGCTGTTTTTTATATGGCTAATGAGGACATGGAAATGGAAGATGCAGCATTTCAAGAAAATGTGAATGTAGAAAGTCCGAATCAATCATCCATTAAAGTGCTGGGCTGGTTGCCTGAGGCTCCGTATATGGAAGAATTGAGGAACGCCGGAAATAGTGAGATTGAAGCAATATACTACCGTTTTAAGAAGTTAAATCTGAACAGACCTTCATTTTATATTCAGGTATCAGACCTGTATTTTGAGAGAGGAATGAAAAAAGAAGCAGTTCGGATTTTGTCAAATATTCTTGAGATGGACCTCGAAAATCCGGAGTTACTGAAAATTGTCGCGAGAAGGTTACTTGAGGAGGGAGAAATCGGGATGGCTACTGAGATCTTTAAAGAGGTAAAAACCTTGCGACCTGAAGAGCCTCAGTCTTTTCGGGACCTAGCCATAGCTTATTTTTTAGCTCAGCGATATCAGGATGCCCTGGATATGTATGCGATTATTCTAAATAATAAATGGGACCGTTTTGAGAATATCAAAGATATTGTAATCAACGAAATGAACAGCCTGGTGGAATTGCATGGTGATCAGTTAGATCTAACGAATATAGATTCGGGACTTATAAATGCAATGCCGTTGGACATCAGGATAGTAGTTGACTGGAGTACCAACGACAATGATATTGATTTGTGGGTAATTGATCCCAACGGTGAAAAATGTTTCTATAAACATCAATATACTGTTTTGGGCGGCAAATTGAGCAAGGATTTTACAAGAGGGTATGGACCGGAAGAATTTTCATTAAAGAATGCAAAAAGAGGTATTTATACAGTTTATGTGAACTATTTTGGAGATACCCGGCAACAAATTGCCGGTCCGGTTACAGTTTATGCAAAACTATATACACATTACGGAACTCCGGAACAATCTGAAAAAAGCATTACCATACAGTTGAAAGATAATAAAGAAACAAGACAAATCGGCCAGTTGGAGTTTTATAAGGAGTAGAAATCGAAATGATATAATCTGTTATTGCACTATTGTTTTAAAGAGATTTTGATTGTATTATTCCAATAAATCTTATATTGCAATGACAATAAACATCTGTTAAATTACCTTAAAAAGAAAATGTATGAATAGCCTCACGACTAAAGCTGCCCTATTGCTACTTGCTGCCATACTTCTTTCCGGACTGAAACTGTCAGCACAGGATCCTGATTTCTATATCTATCTCTGTTTTGGCCAGTCAAATATGGAAGGACAGGGTACGATTGAGCCACAGGATACCACTGTTAACAGCCGTTTCAAAGTTTTTCAGGCAATGGATTG
>DASQZP010001165.1:0-2517 GCA_035638655.1 Bacteroidales bacterium | reverse complement strand
ACCGTCGTCTTTTCGGAGATAACCCACCTAAAAATCCCCTGGCTATTTTGATCCTGAGTGATGGGGACAGTACGGGCTCATATGTCATGGCCGATTACGATGATATTAAGCTCACGCCATCCAAAGAGCTTGACAATAATTAAATAAGTTGCCTTAAAATAGTTAACTTTGGCGTCGTTAAAACAACTGATATTTTCCGTCATTAATGGATAAAATTCTACGCTTTTTCAGACCGCTCATTGATTTTAACTATCGTCATCCCCGCTGGGTTTTGGGCATAACGATTACGCTGGCCATAATTCTTGGTGAATTTGCCCTGCAATTAA
Source organism: Bacteroidales bacterium (assembly GCA_035638655.1). Lineage (GTDB taxonomy): Bacteria > Bacteroidota > Bacteroidia > Bacteroidales > DASQZP01 > DASQZP01. Next base: position 2,191 of record DASQZP010001165.1, on the reverse strand, counting down.
AAGTTGATACCAATCTGGCCAACCTGCTGCCCGAGAAAAATCCGCACGTATTGGCCCTGGAAAAGCTGCAGAACACCGTGGGGGGAGAAACGACCATGGATGTGGTGGTTAAATCGCCCAGCTTTGAAGACAACAGACGATTTATCAATGATCTGATCAGCAAAAGTCTGAAGCTGTACGATCACAAAACGGAAAACTATTTTTTCGAGCGTGCTGAATTCCGAAAAGAGACTGATTTTCTGAAGGATAATGCGCTCTATTTTGCCACTGAAAATGAACTTCAGGACATTGAAAATTACCTGAAGGAGGAAATTCAGAGTGCCAAGGAAGAAGCCAATCCTTTTTTCGTGGATTTTGGGGAAGAGGAGGAAGAGGCTGATTCAGCCAGCCAGGAAATAAAACGCTTTGAAGAGAGCTATGATGTATTGATCCCGAAAGAATATCCGGTAAATGAGGACAGCACCATAGCGGTCTTTAAGCTTTATCCCACCGGCTCAAAGAGTAATCTTAGCTATTTGCGTCGTACCTTTTCGGCTTACGATTCTTTGATTACAGCTATGAATCCGCAATCCTATAATGCGGATATGGAGGTAAAATACGGTGGTCGTCTTCGGCGGCACCTGGAGGAAATTGACTCGATCATGAACGACGTTACCAACAGTTTCGCCTCCGGTATTTCGAGTGTACTGCTGCTTGTGATGCTCTACTTCTTCATAAAAAAATATATCCATTATCGTCGCGGTACTACCGAGGAGAAAGAGGTTAGCCTGTGGGGACACCTGCTTCGTATGCCGATACCCATCCTCGTGATTGGTATACCCCTGTTGATCAGTTTAACCTGGACCTTCGGAGTGACGTATTTTGTGCTGGGCACGCTCAACACGATGACTTCCGTGCTGTTTGTTATTCTATTCGGAATGGGCATCGATTACGGAATCCACTTCTATGCCCGTTACATCGAATTTAGGGCCGAAGGGTATGCTATACAGGAAGCACTCCACCAAACCTATGACAATACCGGATCTGCGATCATCGTCAGCGGATTAACTACGGCCTGTTCGTTGTTTGTGCTTATTATTGCTCATTTCCGGGGGTTTTCGGAGTTCGGATTTATTGCAGGATCGGGGATTATCCTGGCTCTCCTCTGCATGCTGTTTGTCTTGCCGTCATTACTGGTTGTATTCGAACAGTTTAACTGGATTGTCTTTAGCGAGCGGGACGTGGAAGAAAAGAAAGAGCACCTTTTTCACCGATTCCCTTTTGCACGTTCGATAGTACTAACCGGTTTGCTGGTAGCTGTGGTCATTGGAGTTAATTATCAGAAGCTGGATTTCCAGTATGACTTCGGTGAACTGGAGCCCGATTTTCCACAATACCAGGAATTTAATAAGCTGGCCAGTGAGGTATCTTCTTCCGATAAGCGTAATCCGGCCTATATTCTGGCCGATAATCAAGACCAGGTTATAGAAATACTGGAAAAGATGCGCCATAGAATGGAGACGGATACAACCAGTCCGACTATCCTCGATGTGGAAGCGTTGCCGGAGCGGTTTCCGCCATCGGAGGAAAAGGTACGGGAGAAACTTACAGATATTGCACAGATACGGGAACTGTTGAATGACCCGTTTATCAAAGAGCAGGACGACCCGCAGCTCGATAAGTTGCGCAGGGCTGCCCAAACACGTCAAAAGCTTAACATCAGCCAGATTCCCGACTATTTTAAAAGCCAGTTTTTAGATAAGAAAGGAGAGATTGGTAATTATGTAATTGTGTATCCAAGTGTAGGGCTTTCTGACGGACGACAATCCATCGCTTTTAAAAATGATGTGGGCGAAGTTACGCTTGATAGCGGAAAAACGTTCTATGCAGCCAGTACTTCGATTATTGCCGCTGAGATGCTTGAGCTTATGCGGGCCGAAAGTCCATGGATGGTGGGGGCTACCTTGGTTATGGTTTTCTTACTGATGATTGTTTCTTTCCGTTCGCTACGCTGGGCTCTAATCGCTATGCTGCCTCTGATAGTGGGGCTGCTGTGGCTGTTTGGTATCATGATGCTTACCGGAATGATGTTCAATTTTTATAATCTGGTGGTACTTCCGGCCATTCTCGGTATAGGGGAAGACAATGGAGTGCACCTTGCCCATCGTTATCGTGAGGAGGGTAAGAATAGCATGTGGGACGTACTCTCGAG
>DASQZP010001164.1:0-11271 GCA_035638655.1 Bacteroidales bacterium | reverse complement strand
ATCTCGGATGAAACCCTGATCAGTTCACGCTGTATATATTTTTGCTCAATTATCCTGGCATGGTAATCAATATTGGCTGCTGAGGCGATTCGACTGGTAAGTTCGGCGATATAAAAAGGCCCTCCTACTTCTTCAAGCTGTTTGCGGCTCCTTAGCTCCTCAGTTACAGTCATAATATCAATAGGTTTTTCAGCTATTGAAAGGTCAATGACAGCCTTGAAAATTTTCTGATGAGCCTCCTTATAAAAGCTTTCCGGTTTTATAATGTCAATCACTGACAGTATAGCATCTTTTTCAAGCATAACAGCACCCAGCACCACTTCTTCCATATCCAATGCCTGAGGAGGCATTTTTCCATACTCAATTGTTGCCGATTGCCCTTTACCCGCCGGCCTTGCCGGAGATTTCTTTACCGCCATATCAAATAGTTTTACAGGTTTCAAAGGTAAAAAAACTAAGCCGGCAAAACCCTCTCCTTTCACTTTCTTTTTTAACCTTTGCTGTTTATAAATAAAAGAGAAATGTTGATAAAATATTGAAATGTGTTATTTTATTCATAATCAATAAAATAACTTTCTATATTCATCAATAAACCAAATTCCGTTACACATTCAGAAATTATTTTAATTATTTTTAAAAAAATACTTTTCAAATGCTCCTGTTCCCTAATGCCAAAATAAACGCAGGCTTACACATAATAAGAAAACGGCAGGATGGTTATCATGACCTGGAAACCTTATTTTTGCCAATTGGGCTCAATGATATACTTGAATTTCTTCCACAGAAAGATGTCTCAGAAGGTTTTTCCCTGACCCTTACAGGCACAACATTTCTATGTCCAACAAAAGAAAATATTTGCTATAAAGCCTGGGCTTTGCTGGAAAAGGAATATAACCTGCCTCCTCTGAAAATACATCTGCACAAGAATATTCCAAATGGTGCCGGTTTGGGAGGCGGATCATCTGACGCTGCTTTTCTCCTGAAAGGATTAAACAGCTATTTTAATTTAAATATTCCGGATGACAGACTAATAGAATATGCTGCCAGACTCGGAAGTGATTGTGCCTTTTTCATTCGTAATATACCTTCGCTTGCTACGGGGCGTGGAGAAATCCTTCAACAAGTTACAATTAAGCCATCGTGCAGGCACATCGCAATTGTTAAGCCACCTGCATCTGTATCCACAGCCGAAGCATATTCATTGGTAAAGCCTGCAGTCCCTAAAAAAAGCATACGGGAAATAATAAAGCTTCCTGTTGAAAGATGGAAACAACAACTTGTCAATGATTTCGAAGTGTCAGTATTTGCAGCACACCCTGAATTAAAAGAACTTAAAGAAACACTATACAACTCAGGGGCTTCATACGCGGCAATGTCCGGCAGTGGCTCAGCCATATACGGTATTTTCAGACAACCTCCGGCACTTCCTCAGTTGCCAGATGATTATTTTGTCTGGAAAGGCATGCTGAAATAAAAAAAGCAGTGTCGGAATGACACTGCTTTTTTTATTTTTTGCCTAAAGAAATTTTATACCTCAGGTGGTTCAAATTCAACCATCAGCGAACCTTTGGGGATCTTATCACCTTCTTTGACGTAAACTCCTTTTATCTTACCGTTAAACGGGATCTGGATACGGTTCTGCATCTTCATTGCCTCAAGAACCAACATGTTTTGCCCTTCTTTTACTGTCTGTCCGGCTTTAACATATATCTTCAGAACAGTTCCGGGTATAAATGAATAGATCTTGTTTATATCCGGATTTTCCCATTTCTTCCTGTTTTCAAACTTACCCGACAATAAAGTTCTGTATTTAGTTCCTTCGATAGTCAGGGATTTGAATTTGGTTTTTTCATCTTTGCTATTACTCCCGGTTGAATTATTTGAACCGGCAGTTGATTTTTCAGCCATATCGATAAATTTTAATGGTCAACTAAAAAGGGGGAATACCATGCTTTTTATTAGGTCCACTCACTGATTTGCTCACGGAAACCTCAATAGCATGAAGCAATACCTTCCTTGTTTCTGAAGGTTCAATAACAGAATCAACATACCCCTTGGCAGCAGCCACATAGGGGTTGGCAAATTTCTGTTTGTATTCTTTCACCTTTTGTTTGCGCATCTTTTCCGGATCCTTGGCTTCAAGTATCTCTTTGCGGAAAATAATATTAGCAGCACCTTCAGGTCCCATAACGGCAATCTCAGCACCCGGCCATGCAAATACAAAGTCGGCACGCAGGTGTCGTGAGTTCATTGCAATGTAACCACCACCGTATGCTTTACGCAGGATAACGGTGATTTTAGGAACCGTTGCCTCACTGTAGGCATACAGGATCTTTGCGCCATGCCGGATAACTCCTGCATGTTCCTGATCCACACCCGGCAGATAACCCGGCAGGTCAACCAACGTTACAATGGGAATATTGAAAGCATCACAATAACGTATAAAACGTGCTGCCTTATCAGAAGAATCCACGTCAAGCACTCCTGCCAGCACCAAAGGCTGGTTACAGACAAAACCTACAGTTTCACCCTGCAGCCTTCCAAATCCGATGACCATGTTTCCTGCCCAGTGCTCCTGGATCTCGAAAAAGTCAGAATCATCGCAAATAGCTCTTAGTACATTTCGTACATCATAGGGTTGTTTGGGATCTCCCGGAACAATATCATCAATTTTATATGATGATTTTGGGTTTTTGGGTTTGAAAGCTTTTGCTTTCTGTTTATTGTTCCAGGGAATAAAAGTGATAAGCTTTTTAATCTGCTCAAAACATTCAGTTTCACTCTCGGCAAAGAAATGGGCATTCCCGGTAATCTCACTATGCACGCGGGCACCACCAAGGTCTTCCATGGTAATCTCTTCTCCCAGTACAGTTCTAATCACCTCCGGACCGGTAATAAACATCTTTGAGATTCTATCTACTACAAAGACAAAATCAGTTAATGCCGGGGAATAAACAGCACCGCCTGCACAGGGCCCCAGGATAACTGAAATTTGGGGAATTACTCCTGAACTAAGCGTATTACGGAAGAAAATCTCTCCGTAACCAGCCAGTGAATTCACACCTTCCTGAATTCTCGCTCCTCCTGAATCATTAATGCCAATGAGAGGCATCCTCATCTTCAAAGCATGGTCCATTATCTTGGTAATCTTCCGGGCATGCATTAATCCCAGAGAACCACCGGCTACGGTGAAATCCTGTGCGAAAACACAAATAGGAGCACCATAAATAGTACCTGTTCCGATGATTACACCATCGCCATGAAGCACTTTCTTATCCATATCGAAATCACGGGCCTCATGCTCTACAAATAAATCATATTCCTGAAAAGAATCTTTGTCCAGCAGGGCAATGATTCTTTCACGGGCAGTGAGCTTACCCATAGCTGCCTGTTTCTCAATGGCTTTTTCACCACCTCCCTGAAGTACTTGTTCTCTTCTTTTCTTCAGTTCGAGAATTTTTCTTTTTAATGGCATAAATTAAAATTTAGTTTGCAACTAGAACCACTTTAAAAATGGGTTTAAGGGGTTCAAAATCGAGTACAACATTACGAAATCAAAATTATTTAAAAAAATTTATTTTGTAATTAACCTTGTATTAAGCTAAATTACAACACATTACACAATTTATCAGAAAATCAATAGTGACAACACCAGAAAATAATAGATTTTCTCCTGTAAGTGAAATCACAGGATTAAGTATCTGTCAGCCAACAAAAGAAATATGACTGAATAAATAATTTCTACAATTAATCATTCATATGCAAGTTTGTTCATAAAGATGAGGTTTGCAAAGAAATTAAGTAAAAAATTATGAAAAATCAGAAAATGAGAGATTGAAGAAGACACTATTTGGGCACCAACCGGTAAAGAAATCCTGCAATAATTGCATAAAGAATATTCGGTATCCAAACAGCCAATACAGGATTAATAGCTCCGCTTATGGAAAACTGAGAAGAAAACTGCATAAAAAGAATATAGGAAAAACTCAGGGCCAGTCCGGTTCCAATATGTACCCCAATTCCACCTTTTGCTTTTCTGGATGACACAGCAACACCAATCAGGGTAAGAATAAAAGTTGAAAACGGGAAAGCTATTCTTTTATATTTTTCAATTTCAAATTCACTTACATTGTCAGCCCCCTGCATTTTCTGCTGGGCAATGAAAGCATTGAGCTGTTTCATATTCATCGTCTCCACAACATTTAGTCTTCTTCGAAAATCAGCCGGGTAAATATACAGTGTGGTATCAATACTGCGACCACTGGAAATACTTTCATCCAAGCCATTAATGTCACGGATATAGTAATTTCTTGCATCCCATTTATTCTCTGTCGAATCCCATCGTATATAATCAGCCATCATCTTGGAAACAAGCTTGCCATCTTCAAATTTTTCCATAGAAAACTTATACCCGATGTTGGAAGTATTGCTATAGCTTTCCATATAAACAAATATACCGGGCCGCACCTGCTTGTGTATGTTCCTGTCACTGTATCGGGGTGGCCGATTATGAATGTAAACCTCTTCGAAAGCAAGTCTCACTTTATTGGCTGGGGGAATAACATAGTTGGTCATTACAAATGCCCAGGAGGCAATAATAAATGCCGAAATAAAATAGGGCACCAACATCCTCCGAAAACTGATGCCCGTACTCAGAATGGCAATAATTTCAGTATTATAAGCCATTTTGGAAGTGAAGAAAATCACGGAAATGAAGGTAAACAGGGAGCTGAACAGTACTGCAAAATAAGGTATGAAATTAAAATAATAATCGAAAATTACTGCTCTCACGGGAGCATGGCTCTCCATGAAATCATCGATCTTTTCTGACAAATCAAAGATTACCGCGATAAGCAGAATTATGAGCAACGAAAAAAGAAAAGTACCCAAAAATTTCCTGATAATATAAATATCCAGTTTCTTCATACAATAACAACTGTTTTACCGCAACTGCAGCAAACAACAGCGAGGTGACAGGAATAATTCATTATGTTTCTTCGAACATATTCCCGCAAATATAATTGTTTCGTTGCTTATTTACTGAAGGATTTCAATGATCCTTTACAATTTCAGAGAAAGAAAGTCCCGATAAATTTCTTAATTATGTACTTATCAAGTGTTTTCATTCAGAATTTCTCTGCAAATGGAATTATTTGCTTTTTTGATTATCCGATTAATGGTATGATATAATTATAACTTAAATTCTTTCCGATAATTGTATAACCATTTTATTCTTCCATGTTTCGAATTCACCGGAAATTATTTTTCTGCGAGCTTCATCCACCAGCCAAAGATAAAATGTAAGATTATGCAAGCTGGCAATCTGGGCACCGAGCATCTCATTAGAAACAAACAAATGCCGGAGGTAGGCCCGGGAATAATATGAATCAACATAGCAGGTACCTTCCGAATCAACAGGAGAAAAATCGTTTTTCCATTTTTCATTTCGGATATTAATAATGCCTGATTTTGTAAAAAGCATCCCGTTTCGTCCGTTGCGGGTAGGCATTACACAATCCATCATATCTACACCAAGTGCGATTGATTCCAGAATATTTGCCGGCGTACCCACGCCCATCAGGTACCTGGGTTTATCCTGAGGTAATATATCGTTTACCACCTCAAGCATGGCGTACATATCTTCCACCGGCTCGCCCACAGAGAGTCCTCCAATAGCATTTCCTTCACATTCCATAGAAGCAATAAATTCAGCAGATTCTTTTCTTAAATCAGGAAAAACACTTCCCTGAACGATTGGAAAAAATGCTTGTGAATGACCATAGAGCGGATCAGTATTGCGAAAATGGTTAACCCCTCTTTTTAACCAACCGTGGGTAAGTTTCATCGATTCAATGGCATAAGACCTGTCACATGGATAAGGGGTACATTCATCCAGCGCCATAATAATATCAGCACCGATGGTCCGCTGAATATCTACCACATTTTCCGGCGTAAATGTATGTTTGGAGCCGTCAATATGGGAACGGAAAACAGCACCTTCACTGCTTAGCTTTCTGTTTTCACTGAGTGAAAATATCTGATAACCACCGCTGTCAGTTAAAATGGGCTTATTCCAGTTGATGAATTTATGCAGGCCACCAGCCCCGTTAATAATTTCGAGCCCCGGACGAAGATATAAATGATACGTATTGCCGAGAATTATCCGGGCTTTGACATCATTTACCAGTTCCCGCTGGTGGACACCTTTCACACTTCCGGCAGTTCCCACCGGCATAAATACCGGGGTTTCAATTACCCCGTGATCAGTGGTAATCACACCGGCTCGCGCTTTTGATTTGCTGCTTGTATATTCTGAATTAAATCTCACTTTGTAATTTTAACGCGGCAAATATAAATATATTTGTATAGAATATATATTGTTTCCGGGTTATTAGAAAATTTGTGAAACATAAAAAAATGATATAACATTGCTGTTTGAAAAATCCAACTCGAATTGAACCTTATTAATATTCTAAAAGATAATACAGTACTGATTCCTGCCGGTTTATTTGTACTTTCCTTTGTAGTGCAAATGTTATACTATTTTGTTTTCTACATGAGGACGGCGCGTTACAGATCAGGTGAAAAAACAGGCAATAAGCTGTCTCCGGTATCAGTGATAATATGTGCCAGGGATGAAGCTGAAAATCTGCAACAAAACCTGCCAGCCATTCTTAGCCAGGATTACCCTGATTATGAGGTGATTGTGGTAAATGATTGTTCTCAGGATGATACTGAGGAAGTGCTTATCAGGCTGAAAGCAAAATATAAAAATCTGCGTACTACTATTATAAAAGAAGACCAGAAATTCAGACATGGCAAAAAACTGGCCGCCACCATCGGAATTAAGGCAGCGAAAAACGAGTGGTTATTGTTCACTGACGCTGACTGCTATCCAGTATCAGATAAATGGATAAAAAGTATGGCCGCCGAATTTACTGACGAAAAGTCAATTGTACTTGGATATGGAGGATATGAACACAAAAAGGGCATTTTGAACAACCTGATACGGTTTGATACATTTTTCATTGCACTTCAATATACAGGTTTTGCCATTGCCGGCAAACCATATATGGGTGTTGGGAGAAACCTGGCCTATCGCCGCTCCCTGTTTTTTGATAACAAAGGATTTGCCAGGCACAGTAACTTGCAATCGGGTGATGATGATCTGTTTGTCAATGAAGTAGCAACAAAAGGCAATACTGCTATTGTGCTCAACCAGGAAAGTTTTACCAGGTCAATCCCAAAAACCTCTTTTTCTGCCTGGCTGGCGCAAAAAAGGCGTCACCTTACCACAGGAAAATATTACAGGGGAAACCACAAGTTTCTGCTTGGTGCAGAAAACATAAGCCGTATTTTATTTTATCTCTTTTTTATTCTCCTTATCGTTGATCAGACCTATCTTTATCTGGCCCTGGCAGGGTTTGTAATTCGCTTAGCTACACAACTGAGCGTTTTCAAAATTACCATGAAGCGTTTGAATGAAAAAGATTTATTCTTATCTTCGCTAATATATGATATTCTACTACCCATAATAAATGCATTTTTATTGATTTTAAACAGATTTAGCAGAAAGAAACAACATAAATGGAGGTAAACCAAAATCTTTCAGAGAAGGCGCAGCACGATTATGAGCTTGTTATAAAAGCAATTGACGGAGATCAGAAAGCTTATGCAGAATTACTGGGCAGATACCGCGATGCGATATACTACATGTTACTCAAAATGGTCAATAATTCAAGTGATGCAGAAGATTTAACTATTGAGGCATTTGGAAAAGCGTTTAAAAACATTCACCAGTATGCACCCAATTATGCATTCAGCACCTGGTTGTTCAAAATAGCTACCAACAACTGTATTGATTTTATTCGCAAGAAAAGAGGCAGCCATATATCCATTGATCATTCCCAGGATGATCCGGATAATGTAACCATCTCTATTCAGGCTACCGGACCAGACCCCGAAGAGCACTTCATCAACCAGCAAAAAATAAAACTCATGCGTTCGGTAGTTTCCAAGCTGAAACCCCGTTACCGGAAATTGATAGAACTCAGGTACTTCAGTGAATTTTCGTACGAAGAAATTGCTGATGAGCTGGAACTCCCGATTGGAACTGTTAAGGCTCAATTATTCAGGGCCAGGGAATTACTCTATAACATCCTGAAAAATACAGGGGCTAAAATGTAGCCATATCCATAGCCAATTCCTCTTATTGTATGCAACTCATCCACAAATATTTCCCGGATCTTCCTGAAGAGAAAATGGAAAAACTGGGTAAGCTGGAAAACCTTTACCGCGACTGGAACGAAAAGATCAACGTCATATCCCGGAAAGACACACTTAATTTTTATGAGAGGCACGTGTTGCATTCTCTTTCCATAGCCAAATATGTTCGGTTCAAGCCCGGCACAAAGATTCTGGATGTTGGTACAGGTGGAGGATTCCCCGGCATTCCGCTGGCAATAATGTTTCCAGACAGTCATTTTTATCTGGTGGATTCCATTGGTAAAAAGATTAGAGTTGTTGGAGACATTGCACGCCAACTGGATCTTAAGAATGTTACTGCCTTTCAGGAAAGAGCTGAAAACATCACAGACAGCTTTGATTTTATTACAAGCAGGGCTGTGACTGCTTTCCCTGTTTTTGTAAAATGGGTAAGAAAAAAGGTTAGCAGGGTAAACCGCAATGCCCTGCCAAATGGCATCTTGTATTTAAAAGGCGGCAATTTTGAAGAGGAATTAAAAACTTTTCAGCATGCCGAAGTATTTAACCTGAAAGATTACTTTTCAGAACCTTTTTTCAATACAAAGAAGTTGATCTATCTGCCTGTATAACGATCAGATACCTCTTTTTTTAATATTTACCCACAAGCGGCATTCTTCGGCCGGGACCAAAAGCTTTAGAGGAAATCCTCAAAATGGGCGGCGTCTGGTATCTCTTGTATTCGTTACGGTTCACTTTGGTTATAATTTCCCGGACCAGTTTTTCATCAATGCCACTATCGGTAATTTCGCCGATGGTATGCTGTTTTTCAATATACTGGAAAAGGATTTTATCCAGAACTTCATAATCCGGTAATGAATCACTGTCTTTCTGATCAGGACGTAATTCAGCAGAGGGTGGTTTGGAAATGGTATTGTTGGGAATAATTTCCTTTTCCCGGTTGATATACTCAGCCAGTTTATACACATCAGTTTTATACACATCCCCGAGAACTGATAATCCACCGTTCATATCTCCGTAAAGAGTGCCATATCCAACGGCAGCTTCACTTTTGTTAGAAGTATTGAGGAGGATATTACCGAATTTATTGGAAACAGCCATCAACAAGATGCCTCTGATGCGGGCCTGAATATTTTCCTCTGTAATACCTTCTGGTAAACCTTCAAAAAGCGAATCCAGCTCATCCTTAAAAGATTCAAAAATTGATTTAATGGGTATAATATCATACTGGACTCCCAGATTTTCAGCAATCTCTTCGGCATCAGACAAGCTATGTTCGGTAGAATACATTGAAGGCAGCAAGAGCACTCTGACGTTTTCACTGCCAAGCGCCTGTACCGCGAGAGCCAGGGTAACAGCTGAATCAATACCCCCGGAGAGCCCAAGTACGGCTTTGGTGAAACCCATTTTTGAAAAGTAATCCCTGATTCCAAGGATTAGCGCATCATGTATTCTTTCAATTATATCGTGATTTTTATAATCCCTTTTGGAATAAGTACGGTTTTGGACTGTATCCAGGTCATAATACCGGATATCTTCGGCAAAAGTACTCATCTCATCCACCACCTCTCCGGTATGATCTACCACTTTGGAACCACCGTCAAATATCAGTTCTGTCTGCGCTCCCACCTGATTCACATAAAATACGGGAAGTGCATATTTTCTGGCATTTTCAGTAAATATTTTACTTTTAATATTCACACGGGTATAGGAAAAAGGAGAAGCCGCAATATTGATTACAAAATCAGGTTTCTGCCTTGACAACTCCTCCATGGGGGATACTGTATACAGCATGGTTCTTCCGAAAGGAGTAGGAGCAGGCTGGTTGTACCAGAGGTCCTCACATATAGTAAGAGCAATACGTTTCCCTTTAAATTCAATTACTTCAAAATCATTATTGGGTTCAAAATAGCGGTATTCATCAAAAATATCGTAAGTAGGCAGCAATGTTTTGTGCACTACATGTTGTATCTCACTGTCGTAAAGAAAATAAGCTGAATTAAACAACGGCTTACCCTGCTGGTTCGGGTTGTAAGTTGGACTACCAACGATTACTCCAATATCGGTACAAATGCGAGCGATACTTTTTACCGTTTCCAGACTTTCGTTTACAAAATCGCGATGTTCTAAGAGGTCGAGGGGTGGATAGCCACAAACTGACAACTCGGAGAATACAATCAGATCTACTCCGTTCTGCTGGGCACGTTTGATTTCAAAAGCTATTTTGGTGGTGTTGTCAGTAAAATTCCCGATATGATAATTTAGCTGGGCAAGTGCGATTTTCATGGGCATTAAATTTTTTAAGACAAATTACAAAGATTTTTGGAAAATACCTGTCTGCAGGGACTAAAACATGACCCCCAGATGAAGAGCAACTTTATTCAGGGTCACTTTATCCTTACTCCTGGATGTCACATCCAAAAATCCGTTGGTATAGGTAATACCAGCAACCAGCGCAGTGTTTGCGCCAAGAGAATACTCAATTCCGCCACCAAAATGATAGCCCAGGTTAAATAAATTAATCTCTTCACTGATGTTATCATCTTCCAGGTTTTTTTGGGAATCAGTAGCTCGTGATTTGATATTTATCTGACCTGTAAATCCCAGTTTTGCAAAAAAGGTGACATAACCAATTTCGTTGGATTTAAATTTAAGTCCAACAGGGATCTCAACATATTGCAGTTTATAATCCACTTTTGATCCTGCCGGAATGGAGATTTGATCGCTATGAACCATATAAACCAGAGAATCTTCAGTATAAGAAAGCTTTCCTCCCTGCCCACAGATGGAAATTCCGGTAACAAACGCGTAATTCTCGGCAAAATAATTCTCCATAGTCATGCCAACATTGAATCCCAGGCGGGTTCCACTGTTTTCAATTGATTTGATATCTGCTCCCATCCAGCTGACTTCCGGATTGGCAATGATACCAAACCGTATACCCTGGGATTTTAATACTCCGATTCCCAACATCAGGAATACAACAAACAGAACTGTTCTTTTCATCACTAATAGGTTTATGCGGTTTTTTGTATATCTGAATCAGTA
>DASQZP010001163.1:0-3193 GCA_035638655.1 Bacteroidales bacterium | reverse complement strand
TACCTGAGACGCAAGCTGGATGCTGTTGTCGACGACCTGGCCTTTTCTCTGAATATTGAAACAACAGAAGAAGAATTACTTGAAATACTCCGGATCATTCAGGATTTTGATCCTGTTGGCGTCGGCGCCCGTGACCTGCAGGAATGTCTCCTCTTGCAAATTGATAGTAAAGATCAGAATATTCCTGCCATCGCCATGGCAAGAAAAATTCTTAAGTATCATTTTGACGAGTTTACACGAAAACACTACGATAAAATTATCAGCCGGCTGAATATTACCGAGGAGGAACTAAAAAAATCCATTGATGAGATTTTAAAACTTAATCCAAAGCCGGGAGGATCAGTAAATGATGCCGGTAATAAGCTGAATGAAACTATTACTCCGGATTTCCTGCTTGAATACAAGGACAATGAACTGCAATTAAGTCTTAACGCAAGAAATGTTCCTGATCTGCGCCTGAGCAGGACTTATAGCAATATGCTGGAATCATACAATGCAAACAAAAATAACCGTACCAAACAGCAAAAAGAAGTTGTTAGCTTTGTAAAGCAAAAGCTTGATTCGGCTAAATGGTTTATTGATGCCATCAAGCAACGGCAAAATACCCTGATGCTCACCATGGAAGCCATCCTGGAGTATCAGAAGGATTATTTTATTGAAGGCGATGAAACAATGCTCAAACCTATGATCCTTAAAGATATTGCTGACCGCACCGGTTTGGATATTTCAACCATTTCCAGAGTCGCCAACAGTAAATATATTCAGACACACTTTGGTATATTTCCGCTTAAATATTTTTTCTCCGAAGGTCTGCAAACTGATACCGGTGAAGAAGTGTCAACCCGGGAAATAAAAATGATCCTGAAAGAATGTATTGAGAATGAAGACAAAAAGAAACCACTTACCGACGACAAACTGGCGGCTATACTGAAGGATAAGGGATACCATATTGCGCGCAGGACTGTTGCCAAATATCGTGAACAACTTAATATTCCGGTGGCCAGATTGCGGAAAGAATTACGTTAATTTTTAAACTTAATATTCGAATTATTACATGTTAAATAAGATAGCCAGGATCGTTTCCGTTGTTTTCCATCCACTATTAATGCCTACTTATGGCATACTTATACTGTTTAACGCAGATGCCTACCTTCGTTTTATGCCTTTCGAAGGGAAAAAACTGATTTTTCTAATTATTTTTCTGGGCACATTTGCCTTACCGCTGAGTCTGATCCCCGTTTTTCTTTACAGAAAACTCATTTATCATATTGATCTTGATACAAAGCGTGAACGTTTTTATCCTCTGTTGCTTACCACCATTTTTTACTATTTCTCATTCTATCTGTTACGCAAAATCCCTGTTCCGGGTATTATTCAGTTATTTATTCTGGCTGCCGGAGCCACCGTGTTTTTCGACCTTGTTGTATCAGTATTCTGGAAAATAAGCACCCACATGACCGGTATTGGCGGATTGCTGGGTCTCATCGCTGGTTTGATATACCGCAGTCCGACAGACCTTTCCGTTTACCTCATCCTGTCAATCCTTGCTGCCGGTATTATCGGCAGTTCGAGACTTAAAATGGAAGCCCATAATCAGGCTCAGATCTACGCCGGGTTGAGTTCCGGATTTCTGATTGTTTTCCTGCTTATTATATTCAAATAATTTTTTATCCCTGGTTCTGTTTTTTGGCTTTCAGCGCTGCCTTCTTTATGGTTTGGACAATCTTCTCAACAGGCATGAAGTATAAATGATCCAACACCTGCCGGTTATTCATTTTCTCAAGCACAACAAGTTGTTCAGCCAGGTTAATCTCATCCTGTTTAACAGGAAGAAACATGCCTGAACCTGAAAGATACCCCGCGAGATATTCCTGCTCTGTCTGTCCTGGTGTAGGAACAATAATAGCTTTTTTTTCAAGTGCAACCAGATCCATTAAGGTAGAATAGCCTGCCCGGCAAATAACATACTTACTTTTTGCTACAAGATACCTGAATGTATCATCATCGGTATGATTGAGAGAGTTTATATTCCTGAAACCAGATAACATCCGGGATTCGCCGGGGAGTCCCCTGATGACAGTGCATTGCACCGGAAGCCTGGATACCTGGTGAGAAAGTATTTTTTCCAGCTCTGTACGCTGTGGCTCCGGACCGGATAACAATATCAGAAGATCGGTATTGCAGGCTGCCGTATTATTAGAATCTTCAGCCGAATTGGAAGAACTAGCAAATCTGGATAACAAACCAATGAAAGAAGCATTTTTTGGTATTTTATATTTATGAGAAAGATCACCTGATAAATTCGGCATTCCCGGCACATCAGGAATCCAGCATTCATCGTAATGCCTGATCTCAAGATTCCTGTGAAGAAAACTTACTGCTCTTTCAAAAACAGCCAACAAACCAGGCAGTTTAACCATTACCTGGTGTGTAACATATACCGTATAAGCTTCATTATTCCATAATCCGGGGCGGTTATCACTTATTACCAGATCAATTTTATTGTCCCCAATGATCCTTTTCAACCGCTCATGGTCTTTGAAACGCCTCCACATGAAACAGGGAAACTGAAACAGGATTTTAAAAATCTGTGAATTCCCAACAGAGTACTTTACATTACAGGATTTGAAATGAATGTGATTAACTTCGGGAAAAAATGACTGAAGCAGTGCTGCCGGTGGGCCATCAGCTGCAATTACAACCTCAGCACCCGCTTCCAACAGATATTTTATAACCTGTGTGACCCTGGAAGCATGGCCAAGCCCCCAGTTCAAAGGGCAAATCAATACTTTTATCTGCCGGTGCTTGCCCACTAAAGTTAAAATATTATGATTTCATCAGTTACGCAGTAATTTCTACATCAAAGCCCAGCTCTTCTGCCTGCAGGGCAATTTCCCTAAGCTCGTCAGCAGGAATTTTTTGCAACCCTTCAACTGGTGTATCCCTGGCAAAAGTATAAACCATGATTTTTGCAGGTTTGATCTCCTCAAGCACCCTGAGCCAGGCTCCCAGCTCCTCCTTTGTAGCATTGTCGATTACTTTCCCCTTCACCGATCCACGCAAAAACAAAGTTTGTAAAATAAAATTACCTCTGAAAAGCTTCAGGTTTTGTAGCAGCTTTTCAAGTGTAAAGTGTCCTGCCGGCCTGTTGATAAACCTAAAGGTTGATTCTACCGCTGTATCGAGTTTCAGA
>DASQZP010001162.1:0-4371 GCA_035638655.1 Bacteroidales bacterium | reverse complement strand
AGCTGTGGGGTAAAAAATTCTTTCATTACAAGTACTCTTGCTGAGAAAGGGAAAAAGAGGGCACAAAGCCTCGTGAAAAAACCCGCTCAAAAAGCTGTACAAGAGGCAACTGTTCAGGATAAAGACCAGATTATTTTCCGTGTTCAGATTGCGGCAAGCAGAGTACCTCTCTCAGAAAAGAAAATTCATCATATTTATAATGGAAATCTTCCTGTAGCCATGCACCGGGAAGAGGGATGGTACAAATACTCCATCGGAGAGGTTGAAAATTATGTTCAGGCCCGGAATACACAGAAGCAAATACCGGTCAAAGGTACATTCATCGCTGCTTACCAGTCAGGAAGGAAACTCAAACTATATGAAGCGATCAGACAGAACCACATGACAGGTTCAACGTCATCAAAAGATGTTTCATTTTATGTACAGATCGCAGCCAGCAAAAATTCCATGAAGCAAAACACATTGAAAAAAATATACAGTGGAGAGAAGAAAATCCTTATGAGCAGGGAAAACGGCTGGTATAAATACAGAATTTTTGCAGGTGAAACCTACAGGCAGGCAGCCTCGTTTAAGAGGCAGCTTTTTGTTTCAGGCGCTTTTGTTGTTGCTTACCAACATGGCAAAAAAATTCCTTTGCAAAGTGCAATAAGCCTTACAAAATAATAATCACAGTAAAATATATCTAAGAATTAAACATTATTTTAATTATGAAAAAGAAGGTACGTAAGACATTAAGAATCGGATTCGGAGTAATTGTGGTTATGTCGCTACTTAGTTCCTGTATTTCACAAAGGAAAGTAAGGATACTGCAGGAAAAAACAATAAAAGATATTTCTGCCAATTTCGAAAACACCAAAAAAACCACGTATAAATTACAGGTCGGAGATCATCTTTATATTAAGGTAAACAGCGTGGATCCCAAAACCAGTAAAGTATTCCAGTCAGATTTCCCGATTAATTATACCAATACTTATCTTTACCTGAACAGCTATACCGTGGATGAAGAAGGATACGTTCATTTCTCGTTTATTGATAAATTATTTGTAAGAGGACTCACCATTGAACAGGTAAGAACGTTGCTCCAAAAATCTGTAAATGAATATTTCAAAGAAGCCAATGTATTTGTAAAACTAGTGGATTTTCAGGTTGCCGTGCTGGGAGAAGTAAGCAGTCCGGGTAATTTTACCATTGACAAAGATCAAATAAATATCTTTCAGGCCATCGGGTTGGCAGGAGGCATTAAGGAATTTGGGAACCGTAAGAAAATCACTCTTGTAAGGCAAACACTCCAGGGTTCCGAAGTACATTATCTGGACCTGACGGACAACGCAATACTTAAATCAGATTATTATTACCTGTTGCCCAACGATATCCTGTACGTTGAACCCTATTCCAGCAAGTCATTTACATTCTCCACATTCCCTTACAGTGTTATTTTGTCATCCGTCTCCACCCTACTTCTCATTTTCACTTATCTGAAAATCTAAAACTCATTTTTCAGAGATATATTTTACTGTAATTATAGATTAAAAGTCAGGGAGAAAACATATTCTTTCGTATCCTTTTCTCCCTGACAAATAATAGCCGGAAATTTCCGATTACACCTCATCTTCTTTAAATATGAACTATCAGGATGTTTTTGAACAGGAAGAAACGCTTGACATTCGCGAGATTATTGTCAAATATCTTATCCACTGGAAGGTGTTTTTAGTTTTTCTGGTATTAAGCCTGGGTATTGCCTTTCTTATAAACCAGTATACACCGCCGGTATATAAAGTAACTTCAAAAGTACTGGTTCGGGACGAGCAACAGTTGATGGATCCTAAAACTATTCTTGGCGGAGGAATGATCAGTGATCAGTTTTCCTATAAAATGCGTAACGAGATTGGCATTATTACATCAAAAGAGCTTACCCGGCGCAGTATAAGAAAACTTCCATTTGCCATTTCATATTTTGATGAAGAAAATCTGGTGCCAAAAGAATTATATAAATCTGCTCCCTTTACTATTTCTTTTGATTCTATTCATCCTCAGATAATTTCGTCGCGGTTCTATCTTTATCCCCTAAACGACTCCTTATTTTTAATTTCCCTGACAGCGAAAGAAGTTCCCGTTTATTCATATACCTCCGGTAAAATACTTTACATACTACCCAACTTATCATATAAGGACACAGCAGCATTTGGCGATACGCTCTTTACACGGCACTTCAGTTTTTCAGTTAATAAAGATTACCGGTTTGATACAAGAGAGACAGCTTATTCATTCCTTTTTAACAGCAAACAACAACTTATCAATCACTACAGGCAATTTAAGGTACAACAAATTGATAACTCAACAATTCTTGAATTATCAGCCGAGGATAACAACATCCTAAAATCGGTTGATTTTCTGAATGCCCTGATGAATGAATACCTGAAAAAGGGTATTGAAAGAAAAAATCAAATTGCAGTAAATACGATACAGTTTATAAACGAACAGATTGAGAGCATCACTGATTCCCTGAACTATTCTGAAACCCGTCTACAGAATTTCAGATCAAATAATAAACTGATGAATCTGGATTTTCAATCACAACAGATCATTTCCAGGCTTGAAGACCTGCAAAGCCAGCAGGCAAACCTTACAGTAAAGCTCCGTTATTTTGAATACCTGAAAAAATATCTTGCAGACAACAAAGATGTAAAAAACATGGCAGCCCCCTCTTCAATGGAAATTGAAGATCAAATGCTGAATAACCTCATCATGGAACTCTCTTCACTTTATGCAGAGAGGTCAGAAATGTCTTTCAATTCAAAAAAGGAAAACCCCTACCTCGAAGCCATCGACCGGCAAATAGAAAACCGTAAACAAACCATTGCTGAGAATATAGAGAATTCAATCCGGACAACAGAGATAGCAATCAAAAACATCAATTCGAGGATTGATGATATGAGTTCCAAAATTAGCAAGCTACCTGGAACGCAACGTCAACTACTGGGCATTGAGAGAACTTATAAATTAAATGATGAATTATATACCTATCTGCTTACCAAACGGAGTGAAATGCAAATAAGTAAAGCCTCTAATCTACCTGTGAATGAAGTTATTGAACAGGCCTCACCAGAAGATTATCAGCTGATCAGCCCTAAAAAAAGAATGAATTATATGATTGCTGTTGTACTGGGTCTGGGTCTTCCCTTTTTATTCTTTTTTGTTAGAGATTTTATCAATGATAAGATAGAATCGAACAGTGATATAGAGAAAATAACAGATACTCCAATTCTTGGTCATGTTATCCATAATAAATACCGGGAAAATTCTGCCATCCGCACACGTCCAAATTCACTTATTGCTGAGTCTTTCCGGACACTACGAACAAATTTCAGGTTTGTGGCGGGAGAAAATGAACATCATTCAGTTTTGGTAACTTCTTCATTAATGGGAGAAGGAAAAAGTTTTATCAGCAGTAACCTGGCCTCCATATTTGCCATGTATGAAAAGAAAACTATACTGTTAAGTTTTGATCTCAGGAAACCAACAATTCATGGTTTTTTCGATTTGGATAACACTGATGGATTAAGTACTTACCTGAGCAAAAATTGCGAGTTGAATTCTATAATAAAAAAAGATGTAATGCCATACCTGGATGTTATTACAGCCGGACCCGTGCCACCAAATCCAACAGAATTGATAGCCGGAAAACGCGCAAAGGAATTGTTCCTGAAGTTACAGAAAGAATATGATTTTA
Source organism: Bacteroidales bacterium (assembly GCA_035638655.1). Lineage (GTDB taxonomy): Bacteria > Bacteroidota > Bacteroidia > Bacteroidales > DASQZP01 > DASQZP01. The sequence goes on along the minus strand of DASQZP010001162.1, from coordinate 641 downwards.
TTTTTATAGATACACCACCAATTGGCCTGGTAACTGACGCTTTATTACTGGAAAAATATTCGGATGTAAATATTCTGGTTACTCGTAACAAACATACACGGAAGCGTTCATTTACTACAGTGATCAAAGACCTGGAGAAAAGGAAGATCCCAAATATAAATATTGTAATCAATGATATCCGGGTTAGCCAAAATAATTACGGGTACGGACACGGTTACGGATATGGCTATGGATATGGTTATGGATATCAAAAAGATTAAAAAAGATATTCTTAGAGTCCTTTCCAATCATATATTTTTTTTCTACTTTTGGCAATCATAAAGACAATGAATTGTTGTTAACTACTATGCACCTAATAGAAAATCAGAACAGAGTTATAAATATTGTTTGATCCTATTGGCATAAATTATTAGGTATTTTGTTTCATCTGGTTTGAACAGCCAGCTTATAGCAGCTATAATTTTATCTGACCACAGATTATCAAAATATCAAATTTGATAGAAAAGCTTACTTTTAAAAGCAAATACAACAATTCAGTAAATTTATTTTAGGCAATTAACAAAAACGGTATTATTTTTGCCAATGTTAATTAAATACAAATTGGGCATTTTAGAATCATAATTAATAAGAGTTTACAAAAA
>DASQZP010001161.1:0-3131 GCA_035638655.1 Bacteroidales bacterium | reverse complement strand
TTATCCTGAATCTCATTATGGTCGTGATGCACTGGTTGGTGTCGCACTGTTTCTTTCTCATCTGGCAAGGAAACACATGAAATGTTCACAACTGAGGCAGGAATATCCTGATTACTACATATCAAAGAATAAAATCGAGCTCAGTCCGGTTATAAACGTCGAAAAAGTATTGGATGAGTTGAAACATCTTTATTCTCAGTATGAAATAATTGATATAGATGGTGTTAAAATTCATTTTGACAACGAATGGGTACATCTCAGAAAATCCAATACTGAACCGATTATCAGAATTTATGCGGAAAGTACTGACAAAACCAAAGCAAGTTCACTTGCCCGGCAGATTATGAATGCAATTGATAATATTGCCGGTAAGCACTAATTTAATATTATTCTAAATTAATTTCTGTGACAGAGATATCGTATAATTCGTGATTTAATTTTTCTTTTATATCCGAAATCTACTTTTGGCGTTAAAGAAAAGTTAAATAGGAATATGAATAATTCCTTTTCCCGGTTAATTAATAATATTGTTTCTGAGAAAAATCGTCGATCTTTTTATTCGGTAATTTTTCAATTAAAGATACTTTACATGATTTTAGATGATATGAGAAGAGGTTAAAAGAATTAAGCATAAATTTTATACTTTCACGTTACATATACGTGGAAGTGTTGACTTATAAAGGTCAAAATAATATAACCAATAGAAAAACAAATAAATTTTTAACACGTGAAACGTAAATTTATTATTCCTCTGGTAATAATTGGTGTTGTACTTCTTGGAGTTATTATTTATAGTTCTGCAGGATCAGATGAAACAACTCAATTGGAGGTAAAAGTGGAAGAAGGACAGTTTGATGTGGTTGTCAATGTAACCGGAGAACTGCAGGCAAAAAATTCAGAAAATATTACAGGCCCTTTGGAATTACGAAGCCGGAGCCTGAGAATCAGAGATATTAAGATTCAGGACCTGATTCCCGAGGGAACATTAGTTGATTCCGGCGATTATGTGGCTACTCTGGACCGTTCCGAAGCCGATAATACGCTTAAGGATGTTGAGGATGAAGTACAAAAACAGGAATCTCAATATACCAAAACAAAACTGGATACTACAATAAATCTGCGCAACCTCAGGGATGACCTTGTCAACCTTAAGTTTGCCATGGAAGAAGCCAGTATCAAACTGGAACAGTCGAAGTTTGAACCTCCGGCGACCATTCGTCAGGCAAAGATTGATATGGACAAAGCAAAAAGGGCTTATACCCAGGCGCAGCAAAATTATAAGCTGAAGGTGCGCCAGGCTGAGGCGGATATGACAGAAGTAACAATTAATCTTGCCAAGATAAAAAGGCGGAGGGATGAGATGTTGTCTGTGCTTGATAAGTTTGTGATACATGCACCTAAACCGGGTATGGTTATTTATTATCGTGAATGGAGCGGAGACAAACGTAAGGTAGGCTCGACTATAAATCCCTGGGACCTCACCGTTGCCACATTACCGGATCTTTCTACAATGCTTTCAAAAACTTACGTGAATGAGATTGATATTAGTAAGATTAAGGCAGGCCAGTTTGTTGAAATAGGCGTTGATGCTTTTCCTGACAAGAATTACACAGGAGTGGTGGAACAGGTGGCAAATATCGGTGAGCAACTTCCGAATACTGATGCCAAGGTTTTTGAGGTGGATATAAAAGTAGATGGTTATGATAAGATCCTGCGTCCTTCCATGACCACCAGTAATAAAATACTCGTTAAATCATACCCTGATGTATTTTACATACCTATGGAAGCAGTATATGCCATGGACAGTATTCCTGTTGTGTATATGAAGAAAGGGATTAAGCAGGTAGTCTTGTTGGGCGAATCTAATGAAAATCAAATTATTGTTGAAAAGGGACTGGAAAAGGGTGATAAAGTACTTCTTTCTCCTCCTGATAATCCTGAAGATTATAAATTGCAGGGAGAAGACCTGATAGCCGTTATCCAGCAACGGCTAAAAAAGAAACATGATCAGGAGAAGAAGCAACGTGAAGCAGTTCAGGAAAAGCAACAACAACGGCGGGGTAATTTTAAGCGTCCGGCAGGTGCTCAGAAAAAACCAGGCGGAAGTGGTGTCGTTAAAAAAACCAATTAAATTTTTCTGTTGAAAAACGGTTCATTTCTGGCAATTTGCCTTTCAGAAAAGAAGATAAGATAAAAACAGAATTTCATAAGGATGAAAAGATATTTTCATGATATAACCATCGCGGTTGAGTCAATCCTGTCCAATAAATTAAGGTCAATGCTTACTGCGCTGGGGATAATTTTTGGGGTTGCAGCAGTGATAAGCATGCTTGCAATAGGAACCGGTGCCCAGCAGGAGATACTTGAACAGATAAAAATGGTAGGAGTCAATAATATTGTTGTTACGCCTGTCGTACAGGCTTCCGGCTCGGATAACGGTAATGATGATTCCAGTGACCAAAGCAACGGAAAAAAGGAAAAAAAGAAATTTTCTCCCGGCTTGACCATGGAAGATGTTCAGGCAATCAAATCAGTTATACCATCAGTTAAAACTGTAAGTCCCGAAATTGCACTTAGTGCTTATGCTATATTGCGTGGGAAGAGAGAAGCCGCCAGGCTTATTGGTGTGAATAGGGATTATTTTTCTCTTTTCAATATGCCAGTTGAAAACGGAGGTATATTTAATGATTACCAGGAAGAGCACGGATTACCAGTATGTATTATCGGTGCCAATATCAGGTCGAAATTCTTTAACCAGGTTGATCCTATTAACCAGTATATAAAATTTGGTGATGTCTGGTTGAAAGTAATTGGTGTCCTGCAGAAAAATAATGTTACTGTTACCGGTTTTGAGAATACCGGTGTCAATGTACAAAACGATAATATTTATATTCCTGTGAAGACCATGCTGTTGCGTTTTCAAAACAGGGCACTTGTCAATCTCAAGAATGTTCAGCAAACTCGCATTGGCCATAATATAATTTTTTCTTCAAGCACTAATCCAGGGCAAAACAGTGCAGCAAACTATCATCAACTGGATAAGATAGTAGTGCAGGTTAAGGAAACTGAAGAATTAACTCCTACTACAAAGGTATTAAGTCGTTTGCTCACCCGCAGACACGAAGATGTTA
>DASQZP010001160.1:0-2410 GCA_035638655.1 Bacteroidales bacterium | reverse complement strand
GCCACAACCGTGACCACTATTTTTTATCTGCTCTCAAAGGCGCTGACCAGCAAGCAAGCAGAAGAAAATATTAGGAAACTGCTCAAGATCTTTCAAGTTTCCAGTATTACTCGTGTGGTATTGGAAGACGCCTTGGATAGCCAGTTTAAGGATTATGAAGACGGCGTGCTTTACCAATCGGGAGTTCATGCTAATTTAGACGTCATTATCACCAGAAATCAAAAAGATTTTACCAAAAGTAGCCTTCCCGTTTACAGCCCGACGGAGTTTCTGGATGTCCTGGACATTTTAGAATAATCGCGTTTGCCTAACACGGCGCATCAAGGGGACGTTTTTCGCCAGACCTTTTCATCATTCCGTTCGGATTTTTCGTTTCGATTGCTAAATTATAAATCAAAAACGCCCCTTATGCGCAGGGTCGTTATACCCACAAACCATTAAAATTTAAATACAAATCAAATACTATGAAAAAACTATTATTTATTTTTGTTCCTTGGTTATTGATTGGATGCGCAACAACTCTACCTGCTGCTGGTCCAACGAGTGAAATGATTAAAGGCGCTGATCAAATCTTATTAACCGTTAACGAGTCTCCAGATGAAGCGTATAAACATTTTGCACAACACCTTTCAGACAATGGATTTGGATTTCAAAATACTGATGAAACCCTAAAAACCATTAAGACAGATAATAAAGAAAGCGATAAATTAAATTTTTCTTACAGTATTAACGCTTCTATCAGAAATACAAACGGCAAAACAATTATTCAGGTTTCTGGAAATGGTAAAAATCCCACTTTAGGTGATTTCAAAATTAGAAATCGTGGTGCTAATGGAAGTTTGGTGCAAGTTTCATGGAGAGAAATGCTTGAATTAGCAAAATCTTATCCCCATGAAAAAATTATGTATAAAAGAAACTAATTATGGATGGGTTCGGAAGATGGTTAACGCAAATAGGTCTGATTATAATGCCATATTCATTTGCTATTTATTTTCCATATCGTTGGGTTGAATATATTTGGAAACAAGATCATAATAGACTAATTAAGTCAGTTTGGTATTTTGCCCTCGGTTTAGGCTATTTAACCCATAATTTTAATGTTGATTATGTAGTTATGTTTATTTGTTTCATAGAAGCTTGGGATTTGATGTTTGAACAACTTGAAATCCAACGAAAAAGGAAACAAACTTCAGGTTAAACGGTGGGCATAACACGCGCATCAAGGGGACGTTTTTCGCTAAGCCTTTGCACGTTTGGGTTCGGATTTCTCTTTTTGTCTGCTAAATTAGTATCAAAAACGCCCCTTATGCGCAGGGTCGTTAGCCGGCTTTGATAACTGCTAAATATTAGAAAGGAGTATATAACAGTCATGATATCTGTAAATTTCAACATATTATTTGTTCTTGGCTTCGGGCCCATTGTTCAGGACAGTTCAGAATCCCAAAAATTCTATATGGATGATTTAGGTTTATCGTTCAAGAAGGAAGATGGTGGATATTTGCACACTGAAGATCTGAAAGGCGTCAACACGTTCGCTCTTTGGCCGCTATCTCAAGCAGCACAATCCTGTTTTGGATCCGAAACATGGCCTTCTAATCTTCCAATTCCTCAAGCATGGTTAGAATTTGACGTTGATAACCTTGAACAGGCAACTGCTGAAATGCAGGCAAAAGGATATAAATTGATGGTGAAAGCTCAAAAAGAGCCCTGGGGACAGATTGTTACTCGCCTGCTCAGTCCAGAAGGCTTGTTGATTGGGTTAACTGTTACACCTTCGATGCGAGATAAATAGAAGTAAGAATATGTGGAATACTCTTCCACGAAATGGAAAGGTTCAAGATTTTAAAAAGCAATGATCCGCCGGCTAACCGGCGCATTAAGCGGACGTTTTTCGCTAGGCCTTTTCACTATTCCGTTCGGATTTTACGTTTTGTCTGCTAAATTCCATATCAAAAACGCCCCTTATGCGCAGGGTCGTTATACTGCTCCCACATTTGGGAATTCCTACATTTAACCGTATTTTTATACTTATGAAAAGGCATCGAAAAACATATTCAGAACTTGAAAGAATCTCACGACGAGCGATGAATAATCAAAGAATTTCCCACAGAATTGAGGGCATTAAAATTACTAAGCCTGAAGCGGAGAGAATCCGTAAAGAAGTTCTTGAAGAATATGTCAAATCTACTGCTCTCTCAAAGTCTTAAACAGTTCGATCATAGGTTGGTAATTCTTATCTGCTGCAGACTGGACACAATAGATATATTCATCCATTCTATCTTTCTTGATTGGGTCAAAATTAAATGACTCAAATCCGTGTTTTAAAGCAATTAAATTGACCACTAGTCGTGCGGTACGCCCATTACCATCACGAAAAGGATGAATAAATAAAAATTCAGCATGTAAAGGG
>DASQZP010001159.1:0-9225 GCA_035638655.1 Bacteroidales bacterium | reverse complement strand
CATCAATATCACCAATTACAAAAACATCACCTGGTTGTACCACTGCATTTACACTCTGGTCAAGAGTGGCGATTGCCGGCTCAACCTTCCAGTTTGTTGAGTCTTCCCATTTATAACCAGGGATATAACGACAAAATCTATCAAGCCAGTCACCAGTTCCTGAGTAGGCAGTAACAGCTTCGGCAATAGTATTATGATCTCCCCATGCAAACATGTAATGACTCAAATCCAATGGATCTGTTCCGGGATTCACTACTTCCATAAATGAATTACCAAATTGCTCCTGCCAAACAAACTGAGAAATGAAAGGATCACCATTCCAGTGCTGAGTAATTGAATCGGGAAATGCCTTATCCAGTACTACATTGTATACCCTGACTGTAGTGTCATCTTCAGCAGTTGAAGTAAATGTAACAGTCCTGGCTTCTTCTGTAGAATACAGGTAAGTTGCTCTCTGTACATCTACGCTAGTATTTAAAGCCTCTGCTTTAGCTACTAAGGCTGGAATATGATCAATATCTTTGGGTATGGTCACATTGTAATTATGGTTATTTGCAGTAAAGTTCGGTACGGTATCACCCATCCAGCCGAAAGAGCCCCTGTAAAAATCAGGAATATCCGGCCAGGTAATTGCACTAAGGTTTGCATTGTGGCTGGGTAGATACGGGTCTACCTTAACATAATATTCTTTTACAGAACCATCCTCGGCAGTAACCTTCAGAACATCACCATTCATCAGGTCAGGCCTTTCCACTCCATCTGCCCAAATAAATTCCCAGGTAGCATTGGGAGCCTTTTCCAGGTATTTCATCAGGGAATCGGCACGTGTAGCAAACGGGATACCAGATATTTTATTCTGATTCTTGATAGTATCCATTTCCGGCACACCGTCAGTTACATAACAGAAAGCATTCCAGATATTACCGGTTCCATTATAAAAACCATCATTGTTAAAACGCTTCTTGGAGACAACAATATTATCGGTGGTTGTAGGATCAGCAACCTCAATTTTAAAGGTTTGCTCCATTAATGTATTACCACAAACATATACAGTAAGCTTATCTCCTGTACGAGCGCTGATGTAGGCAGAGTCGTCATGTGAAGGAGCATAATAGTAATGCCATGCAAGACCGGGCTTTTTATCAAACTGAAACATGAGAGAATCATCTCTTCTGATACCCCAGGGTACAGTAAGAATTGAATCAGCCATATTTACAGAGATTGTACTGGATTCCAGGGTGGATGCATCAAGTACATAATCCCCCTGATTGCCCACAGTCCAGAAAGAAGCGCTTCTACCTGGTGTTGACCGATAAGTAAACGGGATAGGAATCCAGTCTGACTCTGAAACATCCTTAGCTTCAGAAGAAGATAGAAAATCAAGATTCCCCTTTTTAACAGTATTTTTACGAACTAATACAGAATTATTTGTAGCATCGGTAACTCCTGCCACATCTACAGCACCCGCGTTAGGCCTTCGTCCGTTGTCAGTAAAAATACCATTATACTGATCAATTACAACAGAGTCAGTGGCTGAAAGATGCTGCCTCAGGTACCAGCAATCACGACCGTTCCAGCCATCAAAAACACTCACATATGGTGAAACGCTGTCCTTTATCCCGAAATTATCGGTTGCTTCCGTATAATCGATAGGAAGATCCAGCAAAGGAACCATATCGGCTTTTGATGCCCTGTATCCAAATAAATACGGATTCTTCTTTTCCATAACAGGCCGCCAGTCTTCCCTGACACCCATTACAAAAGTTGCTCCCGGTTGTAATATGGTATCCGGAAGCATCATATAAGCAGTTACAGGATTCCATGCGTCAGTCGGCGTAGTCCATGGATCGATCCTTCCAAACTCAAACTGCGAGAGATTTACCGGAGCATCACCCATGTTGGTTAATTCAACATAGTTATCATCTGCCCGATCGAATCTTGCTTCGGTAATTACCAAAGTCTTAATCGTATCCTGGGCGCTTAAAACCCCACAGGACAGAAGTAACGAGAAAAGTAAAAGTTTAAACTTCATAGTGGTAAAATTTTAGTTAGAAAATAAAATTCAATTGTGAAAAGTAATACTTTCAAAATTATTATCCAAATATGTGAAATATTTATTAGCCCATCAAATGATTTGCCTTATGAAAGATACTACGAATCATTTAAAAATACCATAAATATTACATATCACATCACATATGGTTGTGTATATGTATGTTACGACACTACTAAATTTTTACTAACGGACAAAAAGTTTTTATTGCTCAAACCATTTATTGAAGGGTGAATAGTACACGTAAATTCAAATTAATCAATTCAATCGATTGTTTTTATGCATTTCACTCCCTGTCCATGGTGTCTTTAGAAACATTTTGACAATATTATATTAGATAAAGATAATATTGTACAATATGAAGTCATTTTGATTCATTGTTTACTTAAAAATGATGCCGACAACCAGATTTTACCCTCTATTCAGTGGTTTTTAAGCATTTTTTCATAACTTCAATATTAAAAAAGTTCATAATTTTCATCTCACCTTAGGAAGTATTTATTTTTAGAGGCTTACAATGGGAAAAATCACAGATAATTATCATACAATAGTTAAAAGTTTTCAAAAAGACATTGAGGATAAAAAAATATTCTACAATCGATTGCAGTTTTTAATACAGGAAAAATATTTTGTGTTATCTTAGCCTCATATTTTAACTATGGTGATCCCAGACAATACATATTTCTCGAACCATTCATATTCTCAAGTGCTTCGCTTTCTGGCTGTTATAATACTTATAGGATATAACACGTTCAGTTTGTACAGCAGTTCCGGGAATTTCAGTTACCTGCAACCAAAAGACGGACTGATAGAAGGGGAGATAAATTCTATTGTACAAGACCATGAGGGTATTATGTGGTTTGCCACAATGTCCGGTCTGGTCAGTTATGACGGATACAACTTCAAACATTACAAACCTGAACTGGGAAACCCCAACAGTCTTTCTGAAAAGAAAATTAAGGAACTTTTTGTGGATTCTGAAAATAATCTATGGATCGCCACAAGCAGAGGACTAAGTTTATTTCTATCCAATGCAGGCACCTTCAGACAATACCATTTTGAAGAGAATGAACAATCAGAAAATTATACGATTCAAAACGTCACAGAAATTAATAAAACACTGATTGTACAAACCAGAGAGAAGCTGTATATGCTTCCTTTGCATGAAAAAGATGCTCCGGGATATATGTTAAGAAGGCTGAAGATTAACGGACACGGAAATCAAATACCGGATTCCTGGGATAATAGCACTGCTTTTCAAAATACACTTTATCTTATTTCCAACTCAGCTGATGAAAATTCAGCTGTTATTTATACAGGTCTTCTGAAAAATGACAGATACCATTCATTTCTGGAAGTACATAAATTGGTAAATACCCGGAGTACGATAAATAAACTGGAATATGTTAAGTCCGAAAGCTGCTTATACATAGGCACTCAAAAAGGCATTATAAAATATTCGTTTAAACGGGGAAAGCTACTCAACAATATTTATTTTCATGGTATTCCAATTCAAAATTTAATTTATGCCAGCGATAACAGGATCTATTGTACTACCAATGTTCCGGAACTTTTGTATATTGATCTGCATACGGGAAAAACAGGGAAATATACAGCCAACCCTTACCAATCAGGCACCTTACTAAACAATTATATTCATACTCTTTATGAAGATTTTTCGGGAAATTTATGGATTGGCCATCAGGGTCAGGGGATTAGCATTCTAAACCTGCATCAAAAGGAGTTTCATACTTTCCGCCAGGATCCGTTCAATAAATTCAGTCTGGGAGCAAATAAAGTAATGTGTTTTGAAAGTACTGATAAGGATGTGTTTATCGGGTTGCGTACAGGTGGATTAAACTATACTTCGAAGAAATTATCACCAGGGGAACTACCTGTATTTAAAGCTGTTAAACTGATAGAAAATGGTAAAATAACAAGCTTTAATAAAGGTGTATGGGATATTGAAAAAGAGTCAAACAGCCTTTTTTGGGTTGGTACAGATGCTGGTTTATGTATACTTGAAAAAGAAAAAGGAGAATGGATCTTAAGACATTATAATAATAAGCATGATTTATTAAAAAAACCTATCAGAAAAATCCTCTCTGACGAAAACCATAATCTCTGGTGCGCGGTATATGAAGAAGGCCTCCTTTTTATACCCGATCCCGCTCAAAATAAAACAGGTCTGTATTACCAGTATAAATCGGATATTAATAATCCGGATGCACTCTCCGACAACACCATAATTTCATTTTATGTTGACCGTGAGGGTCGTTTTTGGGTGGGAACTATAAATGGGTTAAATCTGCTTAAGACCCGCTATCAGAATTTAGATTTGTCAGGAAAAAGTCCTCCGACACTTAATTTTAAAAAATACATTGCCTATAAAAAAGACAGTAATTACCTCAATAATAACGAAATAAACTGCATATACGAAAATTTTGATGGTGAAATCTGGATGGGTACCCAGGGAGGAGGAATTAACATCCTGGATCCCAAAACAGAGGATTTTGATCATTTTACAACCAATAACGGATTGCCAGGAAATAATGTACTGGGAATATTGCCAGATGGAATAGGTAAATTATGGATAAGCACAACCAGTGGCCTGGCTTCGATAAATTTGCCAAATAATGCTGAGAATATCAGCCATTTTTCTTCATCAGACGGTATTCAGGGAGATATTTTTATGGCCAATTCCTATTACAAATCCACTGACGGTGAAATGTTTTTTGGAGGAGACAATGGGTTTACGAGATTTTATCCTCAGCTAATCAAGCCTGATACGATAAAACCAAAACTTATTTTTACAGATCTGAAATTTGGTAATAAAGTTGTAAATATTGGGGATACCCTGAAAGGACAAATAATTTTATCCACAAATATTGATAAAACTAAAAAAATCATTCTGCCTTATAAACATAAAACATTCAGTATAGGAGTGGCTGCCATTCACTATCAATTCCCTGACGAAAACAAGATTACCTATAAATTGATTGGATATGATAAATGGTGGCGTATAATACCGGCAAAATACCGGAATATTTATTACTCTAATCTTCCACCCGGAAATTATACATTAAAAGTAAAGTCCATCAGTTCAGATGATGTTTTGTCTGATTTGTCTAAAGTTATTTCGATAGTTGTACTTAAACCCTGGTATCTGAGGTGGTACGCAATTATAATATTCGCTTTGGTTATCATTTCACTTACCGGAGGACTCATATATATTATAGTGAATCACCAGAAATTGATCTATGAAAAGAAAGCCAATCAAATAGCCATAGAAAATTCAGAAAATAAAATGCAATTTCTGACTAATATTGCTCATGGTCTGAAAACTCCGCTAAGTTTGGTAATTGCTCCTATCGCCGATCTTATCCAAAATTATGAAGAGATTAAACCTGAATGGAAAAATCATTTGCTTTTAGTTCAGAGAAATTCAAACTATCTGGTTCAACTCATCAATCAAATTATAGATTTTAGAAAACTAAATGCGGGTAAACTTATTCTCTACAAACAGAAAGTTGACATAGTAAGAATTATCAGAAACGTGGTTTTAAATTTCAAAAGTTTTGAAAAAAGTCAGTATGTAACAATAACTACCAATATTCCGTACGAAAGACTGGAAATTTATGCTGATCCCCGGAAAATGGAAGAAGTATTGTATAATTTGCTTTCAAACGCGTTCAAACACACCGGGAAAGGAAGAAATATTTCAATAAGTATGGAAATTGACGAAAATTTTACTGATTCATCAAAAAATCTACTGAAAATTACCATATTCAATGAAGGGAAAATCATTCATGAAAAGGACAGGAAGAAGATTTTTGAGCGATTTTACAAAGTAGATGAAAAAATAGAGGGAACAGGAATTGGTCTTTCTTTTTCCATGTCTCTCGTCGAAATGCACGGTGGCAGAATTGACGTGGAGCCGGTTTCAGATAAAGGCATGGCATTTCATGTATTATTGCCTTATACTTCTGTTTCAGATGAAACAACATCTTCAAAACCCGATTCTGAATGCGACATTTTTACAGAAAACGAAACATATCTGGATTTAAGTATCGAGAATATTGAGCCTGTTAGTGAAAAAAAAGAAAACTCAATAATATTAGTTGAAGATAATGAAGAACTGAGTCGGTTTATGGACCAGGTATTATCACGAAAGTATCAATGCGTAGTAGCAAAAAATGGAGAGGAAGGAATTAAATTAATTAAAAAACAAATCCCGGATATCGTAATCTCTGATATAATTATGCCGGAAAAAGACGGTTACCAGCTTTGTAAGGAAATAAAAGCGGATCCCGGAACCTGTCACATTCCTGTTATTTTGCTTACCGCAAAGAGTGAACCGCACCACATTATTTCCGGATATCAGACAGGAGCTGATGCTTATGTAACAAAACCATTTGATCTGGAGATCATCAGTTCACAAATTACGAGACTTATTAAAAATCGTGAGTTAATCAAGCGTAAATATCTTGAGCAAAATTACATGATTGAGGTATCCTCTTCAAATATTTCAAAAGATGATGAATTTATTATGAATTTCCGAAATATTCTTGAGGAGAATATTTCGGATCCGACATACAATGTAAAATCACTGGCAAGAAATCTTCATGTAAGCTCAACACAACTGTACAGAAAAATTAAAGTACTAACCGGATATTCACCTGTTGAGTTTATTCGTTTGATTAAGCTTCAAAAATCATATGAGCTGCTTTTAAAAAGAAATAAAAGTGTGAAAGAAGTGTGCTATTTATCTGGCTTTAATAATATTTCATACTTTATTAAATGCTTCAGAGATCAATTTGGTATTACACCTGCCAATCTTAAGGAAAAAGGACTTATTCGACATGAAAATGACCGGTAACACAAAACATACAAATATACCATATTTTTTACATGGAAAATTTGAACATATTGTAATCCAGCATACTAAATCATTATTCTATAAATGTAATAGCTACAATTAATTATTTTTAATGTATTTTTTTTCATAAGTTTACACCATCAAAAAAAAACACACACTACGATGACTAAAACTAACAGATTCGCTTTTGTGGTATTTCTATGCCTCAGTATGGTTAGTTGCAAGAAGGAATTTGCACCTGATTCAAAGTACAAGCGGCCCGACTGGTTAGCCGGAAAAGTATATACACAGTTAAAAGATCAGCCGGAACTTTCCACTTTTGCAAAATGTATTGAGCTTACAGGTTTTGATACCCTCATTAATGCTTCAGGAAGCTATACTGTTTTTGCCCCTGATAATGAAGCTTTCAACACATATTTACAATCCAGTAGTTACAATTCTGTTGAAGATATTCCTTTACCATATTTATTAAAAATGGTGAAGTATATGATAGTGCAGAATCCATGGAGTAAAAGTCAGCTGCAATCGCTTGATGTATATGGCTGGATTGATTCAACCGATATAAATAATAACAAGCCCAGGGGATTCAAACGGGAAACCTTATTAAAAGAATCCAATCATAAATATTGGGTGAATGGAGGAAAAGATAAAAATATAATAATTACTGATTCGGCAGACGGTCAATGGACGAGATTGATATTCAATGATACCAGAAAATATGCCCCGATTTTCTTTAAAAAGTATCTGGATGTTTCGGATTTAACCAATGCCGACTTTTCGTTTTATTTTGACAGGCCATTTGAATCAGACACAGATTTGTACTTCGCAGGGGCAAAAATTCTGGGTGATGAAATTTTTGCAGAGAACGGGTTTATTTACGCCATTGATAAGGTGGTGGAACCACTTAAGAATGCTGAAGAAATATTATCGACTGAAAAAGACGGAAATTCTTATTCAGAATATTTGGATTTGATCCATCTCTTTCCTGAATTCAATTATAATTTTGATGAAACCTATAATCAACCCGGGGCTGATCAGGGTAGAAAGGTTGATTCACTCTTCGACCTATCCTATCCTTTACTTGCTTTTAATATTTCCAGTGAAAAAACCAGCCCTCCATTGGGTGCTCTCGGACTTCCTTCCAATGTTACCATACGGTATCATCACGGCATGGTAGCACCTACTAATCAGGCATTTGATGATTTCATCAATACTTATATAAAAGTGCCAAATGGGTGGGGTAAACTCGAAAATGCACCCGAGCACATTAAAAGAATTATTGCTAATACACACATGTCGGTGAATGCAATTTATCCAAGTGATTTTGAAAGGGGCTTTTTCAACGGTGAGAGTGATTATGTTTCAGTGGACCCATCTACAATTGTCCAAAAAGAGTTTGGCAGCAACTGTACCTTTATTGGTGTAAATAAAGCAATTGTACCGCGTGCTTTCAGAAGTGTTGCAGGCCCGGTATATATTCAGCAGGGATATTCAAGGGTTATGTATGCTATTGAAAACGCAGGTTTACTGGCAGCACTTAAACGAAAAGAAGCCAATTACATGTTCCTGGTGGAGTCCGACAAAAATATGACTCAGGATTCATCCTTGATCTACAACCCGGCATTCGGAAATTTCTTTCTTTTTCAAATTACAGGATCGTCTGCAAATCGCTTAAATCTACAAACAAACGACCTGAGAACATTACTTTTAAACCATATAGGAACATCTGTTCCAATTGGAAATGCCCGTAAAGAATTCATCAAAAATCTGGCCGGTAATTATATAGTTATCAATAATGAAACAGGAGAAGTAAGCGGAACTGCTCCCACAACCCTGGGATATCAGGGAGCAATCAGACAACCAAATACACTCAGAAAAATCAGCACAAATTCTGATAACGGGAATACTTATGATATAGATAACTGGCTCTCTTTCACAGAATCGAGTATTTACAGCAAAATTACATTGAATTATCCTTACTTTCATACTCTATTAAGAAAAGCCGGGTTTGATGATGATATTAACCAAACCTATTCTTTTTTGTCTGCTAATGGTTTTTATACTGTTTTTGTTCCTACTCAGGAAGCAATCTCAGCCTATGGTGCAGATACGCTTACCGGACAAAAACTTAAAGATTTTCTTTTGTTACATTTCATTCAGGGTAGTATAATCTTTACTGATGGAAAAATGGAACCGGGCTATTATGAAACAATGCGGGTTGATGAAAAATCAACAGATTTCTCCGAAGTATATACACAAATCTACATTGACCCGGAACCTGATAAGATATTGA
>DASQZP010001158.1:0-4491 GCA_035638655.1 Bacteroidales bacterium | reverse complement strand
GGAAGAGGTCCACCGGGTTTTCTGGCCCAGTTCCATAGCCGTATTTGGCCCAACCACACCAAAGGTTAATACACCTCAGCTTACAGTGATGGAACCTACAACTGTATATGGCATCAGTAAGCTGGCAGGGGAAAGATGGTGTGAATATTATTATAACAAATTTGGTGTTGATGTCAGAAGCATCCGTTATCCGGGTTTAATCAGTTACAAAACTGAAGCAGGCGGCGGCACTACCGATTACGCGGTTGAGATTTTTTATGATGCCGTACGAAAAGGACAATATGAATGTTTTCTGAATGGTGATGCAACGCTGCCTATGATGTTCATGCCGGATGCGATCCGGGCCACCATCGAGCTGATGCAGGCCGACAGCGACCAGTTGTCAATTCACTCGGGATACAACGTGGCAGCTATCAGCTTTAACCCTGAAGAAGCAGCTGCCGAAATCAGAAAACACATCCCTGATTTTAAAATTTCCTATAATCCGGATTTCAGACAGGAGATTGCCGACTCATGGCCACAAACCATTGATGATTCTGTTGCAAGAAAGAACAATGGCTGGAAGCATGAATATGATCTCTCTCAAATAACAGAAATCATGATTAACGAGATCAGAAAGCAAATAAAGTAAGCATAAACGAACCATAAAAATTCATCATTATGTATGGAAAAATAAAAGAACACCTGCAGAAAGAGATTAAAGAAATCAAAGAAGCAGGTCTGTACAAGGCCGAAAGGATAATTACCTCACCTCAGGGAGCCGAAATCAAACTGGAATCGGGCCAGGAAGTATTGAATTTCTGTGCCAACAACTACCTAGGGCTTTCATCAAATCCGGAATTAATCAAAGCTGCAAAAGAAGGGCTTGATTCACATGGCTACGGCATGTCTTCAGTACGTTTCATCTGTGGCACACAAGATATTCACAAACAACTGGAAAAAAAGATTGCAGAATTCTTTCATACTGAAGACACCATCCTGTATGCCGCCTGTTTTGATGCCAATGGCGGTGTTTTTGAACCTCTGTTGGGCGAGGAGGATGCCATTATTTCAGATTCTCTCAACCATGCCTCCATTATTGACGGCGTAAGGCTCTGCAAAGCCAAAAGATACCGTTATGCCAATGCCGACATGAATGACCTGGAAGAGCAGCTAAAAAAAGCTCAGGAACAACGCTTCCGTATTATTGTCACTGATGCAGTCTTTTCTATGGACGGTAATATTGCACCGCTTGACAGGATCAATGAGCTGGCTGAAAAATATGATGCAATGATCATGATTGATGAATGTCACTCTGCCGGGGTTGTAGGCCAGACCGGAAAAGGAGCAACAGAGCATTTCAACCTGATGGGTAAGATTGATATCATCACCGGGACGCTTGGCAAAGCTTTCGGAGGAGCAATTGGCGGATTCACCACCGGGCGACATGAAATTATTGAATTGCTCAGGCAACGTTCCAGACCTTACCTGTTCTCAAATTCTCTGCCCCCAGCTGTTGTTTCTGCAGGACTTGCTACTTTTGACATGCTGGAAACCACCAACAATCTTCAGGACAAACTCCATGAGAATACTGCCTACTTTATGGAACGAATCAAACAGGCTGGTTTTGACCTGAAACCTTCCCAGTCGGCTATTGTGGCTATCATGCTCTATGACGCCAAACTCTCTCAGGATTTTGCTGCACGGTTGCTGGAAGAAGGAATCTATGTAATCGGGTTTTACTATCCTGTCGTACCCAAGGGACAGGCCCGTATCAGGGTGCAACTCTCTGCAGCTCATGAAAAAGAACACCTGGACAAGGCCATTGCTGCTTTCACCAAGGTAGGAAAAGAGATGGGGGTGATAAAATAAACGGCCTAAATTCACGATCAATTCACAAAAAAAAGGAGGTTTTGCAACCTCCTTTTTCATTTTGTTCATCTCTGATTACCGGCTTTTATAACGGTATATGTTGGTTTTAATCAACCGCATTTTGATGATCCGCAACTCTGGCAGATCAGACAACCTTCCTGGTAAACCAGGTCAGTTGACCCACATTCTCCACATTCCTGTGTCGTTTTTGCTTTTGTTCCGTCCGGGATGTAACGTTTTAATGATCTTTCCACCCCATTTTTCCATGTATTAATAGTATCACTGTCAAGCCTAAGAGATGATACGAGATTAACTACATCAGGAATTGGCATGCCATGACGGAGGACACTGGAAATCAATTTTGCATAATTCCAGAATTCCTTGTTGAACATATGCGACAGGCCGCCTACTGTATTCTGATACCCATATTTATCAATATACTGGAAGTCATACCGTTTGGTTCCATCTTCCTGCTTTACCTTGATGATCTTTCCTTTTTGAATAGACCTGGGAATAGGAAGTACTTCCTCATCAGAAATACCTGTAAAGATCTCATACGGTTTTCCATCTTTCAATCCCACGAAAGCAATCCAGCTTTCGCTGTTGTTTTTAAAGCGTATCACGTCGCATTCCAGGTCCCGGGGACGTTTGATCTGCGTTGGATCCGGTTGTTCAGTTTTCTTCTTTTCCTTTCCGGATATCAGTACACCGGAACGTGACCCATCACGGTAAACAGTACATCCCTTACACCCACTTTGCCAGGCGGTTACATACAATTCACCCACCAGTTTTTCATCTACATCCTCGGGCAGGTTTATGGTAACACTAATTGAATGATCAACCCATTTCTGAATAATACCCTGCATCTTAACCTTGCTTACCCAATTGATATCATTGGAAGTAGCCTTGTAATACGGAGATTTCTCAATCAGTGCATCTACAGCCTCATTATCATAACCTCTTACCTCGTCTACATCGTATCCATTCACCTCCAGCCATGTAATGAACTTATGGTGAAACACATTGTATTCTTCCCAGGCATCACCCACTTCATCGACAAAAGCAACGTTTACATCTGTATCATTGGGATTCACCTTTCTTCTTCTTTTGTAAACCGGCATAAACACCGGCTCAATACCGGAAGTTGTCTGCGTCATCAGACTGGTAGTACCGGTAGGAGCAATGGTAAGTAAGGCAATGTTTCTGCGGCCATATTTTACCATATCATTATACAATTGCTCATCTTCGTTTTTGATGCGGTTTATAAATGGATTGTTTTCTTCCAGCTGTGCATCATAGATTGAGAATGCACCTCTTTCTTTGGCCATATTAACTGAAGAACGATACGCTTCTAGCGCAATGGTTCTGTGTACTTCGCCTGAAAAGTCAATGCCATCTTCGCTTCCATAACGCAGATTGAGGGCTGCCAGCATATCTCCTTCAGCAGTGATACCCACGCCTGTACGCCGGCCTTCTTCAGCCTTGGTCCGGATATTCTCCCACAAACGACGCTCTACCCGCTTTATTTCCGGATCTTCAGGATCTTTATTGATCTTTTCCAGTATCTTGTCAATCTTCTCCAGTTCCAGGTCGATGATATCATCCATCATGCGTTGCGCGATGCCAACATGTTTCTTAAATAAATCAAAATTGAATTTAGCCTGTGGGGTAAATGGATTTTCCACATAGCTGTACAAATTGATAGCAAGCAACCGGCAACTGTCATAGGGACATAATGGTATTTCACCGCACGGATTGGTAGAAACAGTCTTATAACCAAAAGCCGAATAACAATCAGCCACTGATTCTCTTGAAATAGTATCCCAAAACAGCACACCAGGTTCTGCTGATTTCCATGCATTATGAACTATCTTATCCCAAATTTTACCAGTATCTACTTCTTTTGTATAGGTGGGATTTGAAGAGTCCACCGGATATTGTTGGACATAGGGTCTATTATTGACCACTGCCTCCATAAATTCATCATCGATTCGCACGGACACATTTGCACCAGTTACTTTTCCCTGGGTAAGCTTTGCGTCAATAAAACTCTCTGCATCAGGATGTTTACTTGAAATACTCAGCATCAATGCACCCCTGCGGCCATCCTGGGCTACCTCACGGGTTGAATTGGAATAGCGTTCCATAAACGGGACAACTCCTGTGGAAGTCAGCGCACTATTCAGCACCGGACTGCCATGGGGGCGTATGTGGGAGAGATCGTGACCAACACCACCACGGCGTTTCATTAGCTGCACCTGCTCCTGGTCAATCTTCATGATGCCGCCATACGAATCGGCCGGTTTATCATGGCCAATTACAAAACAATTAGAGAGAGAGGCGATCTGGAAATTGTTTCCAATTCCAGTCATGGGACTGCCTTGGGGCACGATGTATTTGAATTCTTTGAGCAAACCATAAATTTCATCTTCACTTAAGGGATTGTTGTACCGGTTTTCAATCCGGGCTATTTCAGCAGCAATCCGGTGGTGCATATCATCAGGAGTCTGTTCATAGAGATTCCCGTAAGAATCTTTCAAAGCATATTTATTTGCCCATACGCGTGCCGCCAGTTCATCTCCGTTAAAGTACCCAAGTGATTTTTTAAATGCTTCATCATAGGTATACTTTCTGAGTTCT
>DASQZP010001157.1:0-5228 GCA_035638655.1 Bacteroidales bacterium | reverse complement strand
GTTTCTCGTTCTGCCAGGGTTTCAGAACAAAATCTGTAGCCCCCGACTTGATGGCTTTCACTGCTTTTTCAGCATCCCCGTATGCAGTAATGAAAACAACAACGGCAGTCGGATCAAGAGTGAGAATCTTCTCCAGCCAGTCGAATCCTTCCTGACCACTGATGGCATCCTTGGTAAAATTCATATCCAGCAGAATTACATCATAGGTTTCTTTTTTAAGCAGCTCGGGGATTTGTTGGGGGTTGTTAATCGTATGAATCAGTTCAACATGTTGCTTCAATAATAATTTTAAGGCAAACAAAATATCTTCATTATCATCTACAGCAAGTATTTTACCGGTTTTATCGCTCATAACAGCTTAATTAAAAAAAGATTAAGTTACTTTTCCTTCTTCGTCTTATTCACAAATATAATATTTATTTTGCTCATCATTTTCCAGGGACAAAAGAATAAACAATTATAGGGAAAACATATTTGTATTTATACTTTCGTCAGGTATGTCTGATAACACCTTTCGTAAATAACAAGTAATTAGTGTCTGTCCATAATGTCCGATAACTGCACGCCTTGTTCCCGAACATTTTGATCCAGACACTTGACTTTATTGACAGACTCTAATTAAGGTGAATATCGTTTTTTGTTTCCACCTGGCAGGTGATATTACTCTCTATGAATGAAATCTTAAAAATCTGTTAAATGTTTGTTCGTTTTCGTACTGTTTTTGTCTTGTTTTCGTACATTTTTTAAACAGTGAGTGTTGCGTTGTTAGGTTGTAAGTATCAGGTATACAGTAAAAAGTTGGTTTTGGCATAATGTTAGTTAAATACACCCAGAACATTAAGAAATTATTATGAACGGAATGGATCGAAAAATAGAGAAGAAAAACCGATTAAGTGCCAAAACACTATGGATTATCGCCGGCACTGTCTTTATTTTACTGGTAAGTTATAACATTTTATTTGGAGACAAGAGTTCAAAACTGAATGTTGAAGAAGACAAATTAACTATTGACAAAGTTAAGAATGATAATTTTCAGGATTATATTGCTGTGATAGGTACTGTAGAACCCATCAAAACTATTTATCTTGATGCTGTTGAAGGTGGGAGGGTAGAGGAAATCCTGAAAGATGAAGGTGCTATTCTGAAAAAAGGCGAGGCTATACTTACGCTCTCTAATACAAACCTTATACTCGAAATTTCCGGCAATGAAGCTCAGGTTTCCAGGGCAATCAATGACCTGAGGACAGCCCGTCTGGGCATGATCCAACAGCAACTGTCCCTTGAAAGACAGTTAATTGATTTAAAACGTGATTTCTTTAAGGAAGATAGGGCTTATCATAATAACCAGAAACTCTTCGCTGATGAATTGATCTCTAAAGAAGATTACCTTCAATCCAAAGAACTATATGAATCAACAAAGCATGCACTGGCCTTATTAAAGGAGGCCAAGAAAACGGATTCAGTGTTCAGGGCTACACAATTAAGCACACTGGAGTCTTCAGTGAACAGGATGGAGAAAAACCTTGATATCATCCGTACCAAACTTGATAATCTTAACATAACCGCACCCGTGGACGGTCAGCTGGCTACACTAAATATTGAGATTGGGAAGGTAGTAACATACGGAACACGGATTGGTACCATCAATATGCTAAACGGATATAAACTGCGTATTGAAATTGATGAGTACTTCAGCCACAGGATTCGGGATGGTCTGATGGGATCTGCTGAATTTGCCGGTTCATACTATCCGGTTAAAATAGTGAAGATATATCCGGAAGTGGAAAACGGGCGATTTGCAGCAGACATGCAGTTTGTCGATAGTATACCGGATCAGATTAAGTTTAAGCAGACTTCACGCATCAAACTTGAGCTGGGTGAATCCAAAAATGCCATTTTGCTTTCCAGAGGAGGATTTTATCAGAGCACCGGAGGACAGTGGGTATATGTGGTAGATCCATCTGGTGAATTTGCAACTAAAAGAAAGATCAGGATAGGTAGACAGAATCCAAGGTATTACGAAGTACTGGAAGGACTCAAGCCAGGAGAAAAGGTAATTGTTTCCAGCTATGATAATTTCGGAGATGCTGATAAGCTGATCCTGAAAAAATAACAGAACATAAAGCATTTATTAATTAATATTCAGAAAAATGATCAAAACAGTTGAACTGAACAAGGTATTCAGAACGGAGGAAGTTGAAACAACAGCTCTCAATAAGGTTAACCTGAATATAGAATCCGGTGAATTTGTTGCCATCATGGGACCTTCAGGTTGCGGTAAATCCACACTGCTTAACATCCTGGGTCTGCTGGACAATCCCACTGGTGGACAAATGATCTTTGACGGAATTGAAGTCTCCGGCTATAAGGAACGTCAACGTACAAAATTACGCAAGGCCAATATTGGATTTGTATTCCAGAGTTTTAATCTTATTGATGAACTGAGTGTTTACGAAAATGTTGAACTGCCTTTGTTATACATGAATGTTTCTTCTGCTGAACGAAAGCGGATGGTTGATGAGGTGCTCGAAAGGATGAAGATTGCGCACAGGAAGAATCATTTTCCCCAGCAATTATCAGGGGGACAACAACAAAGGGTGGCTATTGCCAGGGCAGTTGTTACGAAACCAAAGCTTATCCTTGCTGATGAGCCGACTGGTAATCTCGATTCATCCAACGGGGAAGAAGTAATGAACCTGTTGTCTGAGTTAAACAGGGAAGGAACAACCATTGTAATGGTTACTCACTCACCTTCAGATGCAGAAAAGGCACACAGAATTATCCAGCTGTTCGACGGTCATGTAATTACAGAAAGTATTCGTAAGGCAATATAAGATATTCTCGCTGATACAAATGTTTCTTAACCATAAAAATTCTTTATTATGAAAGATTTATGTGTTCCTGTACCGTATTTGGATGAAAAGGAAATTGCCCAGGTAGATGTTACCGTCGGGGGAGAAAAGAAAAAGTATCAGTTCAGGGTTGAGTCGTTTCCATGGGATCTGGAAGATGAACTGTCCGGGCAGGTAGCTGAAGACGAAGTTACCCGTTCCCTACTAAGAATTACAAGGCTGAAAAATGCCATCAACAGCTACGATCCTGAATGGGAACTCCTGCAGATCTTCACTCCCTCAGAGAATGCCCGGCATATACAGGTGTTGTACCGGAAAAGGAAGTAGTTAATTTTTATTAATAATCAGAATTAATTAATCAGGGAATAATGAAAAGATTTTTCATAATACTATCGGTTTTTCTCTTTTTCATACAGGCAATATCGTTTGCCCAGGATACATGGAGCCTTGAGGACTGTATCAACTATGCACTGGAAAATAACCTTACCATCAAACGGCAGCAGATTCAGTCGCAGATTGCTGAAAATAAATATAATCAGTCCAGGTTCGAATATCTGCCAGATCTGAATGGTTTTGTTAATCACAATCTAAGTTCAGGTAAAACTGTAAACTATGATAAGTATGAATATGTTGATCAGACATTTCAGGATGGTAATTTAGGTTTACAGTCGAATGTGACTTTATTTAGCGGACTTCAGAACAGGAATGCAATGAAGATGAATCATTTCAGTCTTCTGGCAGGTTTACAGGAAGTTGAAAAAACAAAAAGGAATATTTCTATGAATATTGCTGCCGGATTTCTTGATATTCTGCTTAGCAATGAACTATTGCAGGTGAAGAAAAACCAGTATGAAACTACCTTACTTCAGATTGAAAAAACCAAAAAACTGGTAGAAGTGGGCAATGCGGCCAAAGGAGACTTGCTGGAGATGCAGGCACAGGCAGCCCGGGAGAATACTGATATCACCAATGCTTCCAACAACGTTAAAATGGCTACACTTACGCTTGCCCAGATGCTGGAACTGGACAATGAAGCGCTTAAAAATTTTCAGGTTAAGCTACCGGAAAAATTATCCATTGATGAAGGACAAATTTTATATAGCGCTGATTCGGTTTATCTGACTGCTGCTGAAGAAATGCCCGAAATTAAAAGTGCAGAATATCAGATGAAAAGCAGTGAAAAAGGGTTGGATGTGGCCCGGGGAATGAGGAGTCCTGAAATATCTCTCAGAGGATTATATTATTCCAGATACTCTGAAATTGCTACAAGACCTTTACAGCCGGATGCTTCCTATCCCTATATCGATCAGATTGGAGATAATGAGTATAAACAGTTAACCTTAACGCTCAGTATCCCGCTTTTTAACAAATACAAAACCCAGACAGCAATTAATAATGCTAAGCTGAATTTGAGAGATGCCCAATACGCCCTAAAACAATCCAAACAGGTTTTGTTCAGGGATATTCAGCAGGCCTATGCTGATGCAAAGGCGGCCCTGGATGTATTTAAATCGCAAACCGAATCAGTAAAATACAATAAGGAATCGTTTAAATATACCCAACAGAAGTTTGATGTAGGGCTGGTAAGCAGCGTTGATTACAACATCGCTAAAAATAATCTGGTCAAAGCACAGTCTGACCTTATCCAGTCAAAATATGAATATATTTTCAAATCTAAGATCCTGGATTACTACAGGGGAGTGCCTATTTCGTTGAAAGACTAAAAAAGTAACAAGGTGACAAGGTAACAAAGTAACAAGGTGACAGAGTGACTCGTCCTGGAATTGACTCGTCCTGGAATAGGTTTACAAAAAATGTAAACGAAAATCAGGATTATGAAACGAAAAGTAAAAGTTTATTCGGACGAATTTAAATTTAAAGTAGTTCAGGAATATTTGAACAGTGATTTATCCCAAAAAGAGCTGAACGAAAAATATTCCATTGGAGGACCAAACCCCGGGGATTGCTCCCCCGCGGCATCCTTAATGTTTATTTTGGCACCGGTTGCTGGTTATGATGCGGTTGGAAATGAAAATCATATATAACCACACGATACAATCGTGCGGTAGCGGCGCCTTTGGAATATAACCGCTGACTGGTTCATCCGATACCCATCTGATCGTCTGCCTGGACTTTCTTGTGAAAACAGTCTATGGGATATAAGGGGCACAAGTAGATACTTGCGCCAGGGCCAGTGGGATATAAGGGGCACAAGTAGATACTTGCGGCAGGGCAGTGGTAGATGTGGAGTAGTAATATACAGGTCACGCATTGTAAATGCGCGCCAGTTGATAGAGAAGGCACAAGTAAATACTTGCGCCAGTGAGAGATTGTTTTTTACAAGAGGCACGCATTGTAAATGCGCGCCAGATAGCA
>DASQZP010001156.1:0-2001 GCA_035638655.1 Bacteroidales bacterium | reverse complement strand
ATGAAAATCGGCTCCCCGGTTTCCTCATCAATCATATAGAGCGCCAAAATAGCTCCTTCCAGCGGCTTGACGGTATCATTGGTGCCAACCCGCAACTGATCCTGGTCTTTGACCCAGTTAAACGTGCCCTTAACAGCGGGGTAGATCTTACCGGTTACCTCCAGCTTCACGAATTCTTTCCACCGGTAATAATAGATATCATCACAACAGGTTTTCCCCCTGTAAGTGAGACCTCCCGGCCGGTTTGAAACAAAAAATCCGTCTTCCCTGCTCTTGCTTATAGTATAATACAGGTCGTCGTAACTTGAGTTTAGCGGATATCCGGCATTAACAGCAGTGGTCCATTTACGCAGCTGGCCGGTTGTGTGGAATATATCGAAACCGCCGAGTCCTGGTTGACCGGTAGAGCTGAAATAAAGTGTTCGGGAAGTATAATCAAAAAAGGGAGTCATTTCGTCTCCGGGAGTATTGATTTTAAAACCCAGGTTACGGGGTTCAGTATACTCGTTTTTTTCGGGCTTCCATATTGTATACCACAGATCAAGTCCGCCCCGGCCTTCCGGCCGGTCGGAGACGAAATAAATTACTTCACGGTTGTATTTGGCTGTGGTACCGATGGTTGGCTGTGTGGAAGTGTAGTTCGGGTCATTCACCACCGGAGGCAACTTCACGGGTTCACTCCATTTGCCTTTTTCCAGGTGACTCACATAAATGGCACATATTGCTTTGTTTTGCCAGTTGCGCTCGCAACGGGTGAAGTAGAACCGTTGACCATCCCGGGAGAAAGCCCCGTTTCCGGTTTCAACACCCTCTATATTGAATGGGCCGGGTAATCTTTCTCCTCCAACCCAGTCATTTTCTTCTTTGTGAGCAAGATACAACTGCCTGACAGGAATACTGGATGGATCATTAACAGAAAAGAATTTGGTGCTGTCGACAACCAGCGAGGAATAAATGAATGATGAGTCACTTACCGGTATGGGTGCAAAATCCACATGCCGGCTGTTAATTGTGGTATTCAGATCTTCAATGGTAATCTTCAGCGGATCATCCAGCAACGATTTTGCTTCTTCACAACCTTCTTCCTCTGCGCGGCATAGCTTTCTGAAAGTATTATAATCTTTGGCACCCCTGAAAGCCCTGCGAAATTTATCAAACTCTTCAATGGCCTGATCGTATTCGCCCATTGATTTCAGGGTCTGGGCATAATAGAACCTCGCCAGGATATATTTTTTAGGAGATTTATCGTAGACTTTTTTATATAACTCGCTTGCTTTTTCATAATTACGGGCATTGTGATACAGCTTTGCCAGACTATACAGGTTTTTCAGGTTTCCCGGTTTTTGTTCCCGGTAGGCCTCATAATAATCAATGGCTGTATACACATCTCCTGATCGTTCGGCATTTTTACCAAAGTTTTTCAGCTGATAGGGGGCTAGCATGCTCAGGTCCGGTTTCTCTTGTGCTGCAGTATTTACAAAGTGCAGCAGGAGCATGGAACATGCGATAACAATTATATATTTATACTTAAAATCTGTCACAGGGTATTGAGTATGAATTCAGTATTGTGCTTATGCTTTTGTATATCAGTGCTATTTCAAAGGCACCTCTGTTATTGCTGGCCACCGAGAGGGGAGAAATATTGATATCGTATCCGATTACGACATCCAGATTTCTTCTGGCAATCCCTGCTTTTACCACTACTGATTCAGTATTCAGTCCGAACCCATGTCTCAGGTACAAACAGGTAAAAACCGAGCGAATCGAGTAGGGGTGCCCCGGTATTTTCAAACCTGCATTTGCACCGGCCATCAGGTCGTTCACCTTTCGCTGGGTCATAAACAAGAACCCGGGCTCCAGGTACCAGGTGTCTCCCATCAGTACTTTTACTTTTGAATGCAACACCATGCGCATGGGTTGCCTTGAATCAGCACCAAAAAATGATTCGTTTGGACTGTTTATATGATACAGCGCCATACCGGCCTCAGGTTCAAAAATCCC
>DASQZP010001155.1:0-6167 GCA_035638655.1 Bacteroidales bacterium | reverse complement strand
GGATCAGTATCAAGCTCCTTGGATTTGATTTACCCAGACCGCTGGTAATTTCCAGATACTGAACAGGAATATCTGTGAGGTACACTTCTTCCTTTTCCTGTACACAGGTACCGATCAGGCCTTCTCCGGGCTGAAAGGTTTTATCAACAAACTTCCTTCTGTTGTATGCATAAGCTGCCTGTAATTCATAGATACTATCCTGCTGGTCATTTGCTTCATTTGCTTCATTATTTCTTCTGATAAAGATCCCTCCCTGGTTGGCGTTAAGATATTTTACCAGGAAGCTGATAATCTGGTAGGATGTTTCCTTCATCTCGTCATGCTGGCGAAGAATTTCATTTAGTTTTGCCTGTCCTTCATTGGCCCACAATCGTTTTTCTTCTTCCCGGGTCTGTTTTTCTTTCAACTTTTTTGCTTCCGAAAGGGCTTCCTGCATATCTTTCATGGATTTACGTAAATAGTCCTTATTACTAAGAAGTTCCAGAGTGGCTTCCTGGTCTTTTCCAATTTTTTCTGAAAAATGTGCTGTTTCATTTAAATAATTGAGCAGATTAGAGACTGAGTGGTTCATTGTTCCAACTTCATCTTTCCGGTGCCGGAGTCGCTCACTAATGACTACATCCGTGTCACCCTGACTAATTTTTTGAATAATTTCAATTGTTTTTTTGAGGGGTTTTTGCACGATGTTTATGAAAATATAATTGCCAAGGAAAAGAGCCAGATAACCGACCGGAATAAACCAGATTAAGTTGTTTAGACCATATTTACCCACAATAAATGAGATGATCGATACAAAAAGATTTGTAATCAGAATGGCAAAGGCAGTTTTAAAAATGATCGTATTTCTGTATTTCCACCAGTAAATAAGAAGGGATAAAGGTAAGATTCCAAATACCAGAACCAGTATAAATATCCAGATGTCGTTCATATTAGTCTAAGTTAAAATGAATTCGAATGTAATAATATTTTTAAATTATTTATATTATTCGTTAAAAAATTAATGTTAATAGGGATTATACTTATGATTTATTTAGATCTAATATTTATTAAGTTACAAAATGATAGAATGGCCTGGATTTATATGAGAGTTTGGTCAAAAGCGAACAATCCGTCTCGAAAGTGTTCAGGAGCCATCGTATGAGGTAGTGTGGCGATTCAAAGGCCA
Organism: Bacteroidales bacterium; assembly: GCA_035638655.1. Classification (GTDB taxonomy): domain Bacteria; phylum Bacteroidota; class Bacteroidia; order Bacteroidales; family DASQZP01; genus DASQZP01. The sequence continues at coordinate 5,002 of DASQZP010001155.1, read as the reverse complement.
CAAGTCACAAGACTTACGGCAATGGGGACCTTTGAGAGCCATCGGATGAGCCAGTGGGGGCACAAGTAGATACTTGCGCCAGTGTGGCAATGTTGAAGATGTTCAGTAAATTAATTCTTCTACTTCTTTCTTATCTTTCAGCAGTTGCTTTCTGAGCGAGTCAGGGTTATCAAAAATTTGAAAATCGCGCATTCTTTTGTAAAAATTCACCCTGCCCAGTCGCCCGTAAATTGACTGTGGTACATCTTCAAAGAGATATACTTCAACAAATGCATTCTCATTCAGTCCTGAATGAGAGGCTCCTTTTTTGCTGATATTGAGCATACCTTTGTATGTTTTATTATCCGCCTCGAGCCGGATAGCATATACACCATCTGGTGGAATGAGTTTTGTTGCTTCTTCGAGACTGATCATCAGCGTAGGGAATCCAAGCCCGTCAAGCTGGCGATTTCCCGGGCCGATTTGTCCCATGATAAAATAGAGGTGGTCCAGGTAGGCATTGGCCCGCTGAATATCTCCCTGGTGCAATGACTTGCGTATTCTGGTTGAACTGACAGATTCGTTCTGAAGATCCTGCTCGGGTATCTCTTCAACAATATATCCATGTTTTTTACCCATCCTGTATAAATATTGGTAATTGCCTTCGCGGTTATGACCAAAATGATGGTTGAATCCTACCACTACAGTGGTAGCGTGAAGCTTTTTAACCAACATATTTTTCACAAAATCGAAAGATGATATTTGGGCAAATTCTCTGGTAAAGGGAATTACAATTAAATGATCAAGACCTGTTTGTTCCAACAGATATGCCTTTTCCCGTTGTGTGTTAATCATCATCAGGTCTTTGCCACGTGTATGCGGAAAGAGAACACGGCGAGGGTGGGGGTAAAAAGTAATCAGGACCGATTCGCCGCCCTGTTGACGGGCCAGAGAATTGATCCTGTTTAAAATTGTTTTATGGCCGATATGCACGCCGTCAAAAGAGCCGGTGGTAACAACCGGATTATTAATTTCGTGGAGTTGTGCAAAATTTGTGTGAATGTTCATCCCGTTACTTTTTAAAAGTGGGTTAACATTCACAAATATAGTAAGATCAGGCCAATACTTCGTCCTGTTTCTTAACAAAATATGCCACTTTTTCAAGTGATGTGATCATATCATACTCCTCAAGATGAACATTTTCAGGGACATTCAGTGGTACAGAGGTAAAGTTAAGAATACCTTTTATACCTGCATTTACCAATTGCTCGGCTACAACCGGAGCCTGGTCAGGGGGCACAGTAATAAGGGCAATGGAAATATTTTCTTCTTTAATTTTATCCTTAAGATCATCAATAGAATAACACTTGACACCGGATACCACGCGTCCGACTTTTTCATTGTCTTTATCAAAAGCTGCCACAATACGCAGTTTGGAACGCTTACCAATAAAATAAGCAGTGATCGCCCTTCCCAGGTTACCAACCCCTACAATGGCTACGTTTTGTCCTTCTTCAGTATCCAGTATGGAACCTATAACCTCAACCAGTTCTTTAATGTCATATCCTTTACGCTGCATACTTGAATAGCCAATGAACATGATGTCACGTCTTACCTGTACTGCTGTTATATTATGTAAATGTGCAAGTTCGTGTGAATAGATGTGTGTTTTTCCCTGTGCCAGACAGGTGAGGAGGGTTCTGCGGTATTCGCTTAATCTCTCGACAGTTTTTTCAGGAAGTTTCACTCTTTTTAATTTTAATGAATATTTTTTAATATAAATACGCTATTGTCTCTTTTGTAAGCTGAATCTGATTCATTTCAACAATTTACCTGCGAAATCTAATCAAATTTATGCTAAAAATATGGTTTGTTCTATTCAAATATTTAGTTATATACATTTCTGGGTGCTAAAATAAATAATGTTTTTTTATATATACTAATTTTTTTCTACATCTTTTATTCCGGGTACCGCTTCAAATGGAAAAGAAAGAATAAACCGGCTGCCTTTGTCGGGTTCAGACTCTACCTGAATCTTTCCTCTATATAGTTCCATGACTTTGCGTACAATAGACAATCCAAGTCCACTACCGGTAATATTTTTAGTTTTTTCATTTTTGATCCTTACAAACTCGCGGAAAAGTTGTTCTCTTTCTTCAGCATCCATGCCAATTCCGGTATCTTCAACTTCAATAATTAGTTTATCATGGTCAGTAGTTAGTCTAAGTATAACCTGTCCCGGATCCTTATTGTATTTAACCGCATTGGATAGTAAATTGTTTAAAATTATTTCCATATCTTCCGGATCAGCTTGCATGGCAGCGTCCTTCTCGCCTTCCAGGGTAATGGAAACATTTTTTTGTATAGCATACGGCTGGATTGTGCTGATAGCCATTTTTGCAAGTTTATTAATGTTGATTTTCCTTATCTTTTCCTGTTTTCTTTCAAGTCTGATCTTGGTGAAGTCAAGTAAATCCATGATGAGTCCCCGCATCATGGTGATACGGTTAAGTGAACGATCGATCATGTTATCATATTCCGTGAGATCATCACCTGCTTCCCTGTTCTGCATCATTTTAAGGTAACCTTCAACTACATTCAAAGGGGCTTTAAGCTCATGTGACAATACAGAAAGGAACTGATAACGTATGCGTTTGCCTTCTTTCTTAAGTTTCCTGGTAATTCTCCGCAGGTAGAGCTGTTTTGAGATATTATCAATTGAGGCCTTTAATTCCTGTGGAGTAAAAGGTTTGGGAATGAAATCGAAGGCGCCATCCCCGGTGGCCTTAACGGCTATTTCGAGTGATGCATAAGAGGTGATCATGGCCACCATGCTGTCATATTGCCTGTCGCGAATATATTCAAGCACTTCAACACCTTGTATTCCAGGTAATTTATTATCCAGCAGAATGATGTCGGGCACACGGGAATCTATAATCGAAATGGCTTCTTCGCCTGTGGATGCTTCCAGTACGGTGAAATTAAAATCATCTTCCATGAAAGGGTAACTCACGGTATGGGGCGATAAGATGCGGGAGATACCAGAACGGATGCCCGGTTCATCATCAACAACCAGTATAGATAGTGTTTCCATGTTATTCTTTAAGTAATTTTTTAATATCCAGCATAAGCTGTTCGTTTGGAATGCCTTTTTCCAAATACATGTCGGCCCTGATCCATTTTTTATCTTCTTCCCCGCCAAGACCGAAAGAAAATCCGGTTTCAGCTGAAACAGCCGTAATAATAATTACCGGTACCTCCGGGTATTTCTTTTTCAGCTTATAACTGAGAATAAAACCGCTGTCTTCATTTTCCATCATCAGGTCAAAAATGGCCAGGTCGGGCTTTAGCTTTTCTAAAATGGTTTCGGCTTCCTTCTGACTGTCTGCAGTAATTACTTCATAACTCTGTTTCGTTATCATAAATCGCAACTGAAACAGAAAATCAGGATCATCATCAGCAATAAAAATTGTTTTCTTACTTTGTGGCATTAGGGTATATTTTTATGTTAATGTTTTCGGGTTTTGGGCAAAGTAATCTTAAAACTTGTACCGGTTAGGCCTTTTGCAGAATCATCATTGGAAGTAACTGAAATCTTTCCTTTGTGCATTTTTACTATCCCGTAAGCCGTTGCCAGTCCCAGCCCGGTACCCTTTCCAATCGTTTTTGTGGTAAAAAACGGTTCAAATATTTTATTCAGATCTTCCTGTGGGATGCCGGTTCCTGTATCATTAATTGTTATACTGAACTCTTGATTGGTTTCTGAAGAAACAATGGTTAAGCAGCCTTCGCCGGGCATTGCTTCCACCGCGTTCTTTATCAGGTTCGACAAAACCTGTATCATCTGTTCTGCATCCAGTTCAACCAGTGAATCAGAAATATCAGATTTTCTGACCAGATGAACGTTTGGCGGAATTATTACCGCATTCAAACTTTGGTCAATTAATTCATAAATGTCTGTCATGGCATGGTTTACCTGGTTTTTTCGGGCAAAATTAAGCAGACCTCCTACAATTTTTTTGCACCGCTCAGCCTGCCGGGTTACCATTTGCAGGTCATTGTATAACTGGGATCCTTCTTCACACTCTTCAAGCAAGATATTACTGTACATAATCACAACACCAAGCGGATTATTCAGCTCATGGGCTATGCCTGCCGACAGCTGTCCCATATGCGCCAACTTTTCAGTTTGTTTCAGTGTTTGTTGCACGCTCACCAGTTTCTCGTTGGATATAGCCAGGTCGTCTACAGAATGATGCAGCCGTTCAATGGAGTGAGGCAGACACATATCTATCTCGGCCAGACCGCGAATGATAGCAATGGCATGATTACGGCAGGTATCATAGCCACAGGCCCCACAGTTAAGATGATCTTTTTCAGAAAATTTCCCCATTGTCTGCAACACCCTGTTGATTGCATTTTCTTCAGGCATATCCAGTTGCTGATCGGCTGGTGCGAAACTTCTTGACAGTTCAATACTGCCAAATTCAGCCATATCTTTTTCCCATTGCTGATGATCGTAATGAGCCAGTTTATGCTTTACATACTGGTTAACGAGTGTACGTCTGCTATACAGTTTTCCCTTTGGTGTCATTCCGGGTCCCATGATACATCCGTCACAACAAAGTAGTTCGAGGTGCTGACTGCCGACGAGTCCTTCCTGGTATTCCCGGAGTGCTTCCTGAAAATTCACCCTGCCCTCGGCAACAATAATGTCATTACCTGTTAATACACTATCTTCAATATTGATGGTTTGCAACATACCCCGGCTAATTGGAAAGACAGCACCTTTGCCTCCATGTGGGGGTGAAAAATCAGCAAGTTTTGTATTTGTTGGTTTGATATCATTGGCCTCAAACATCTCCCGCAACTCCTGGAAGGTAATTGTTTCATCGATCTCTTCAGATTCTGATTTTTTCGCGATACAGGGACCGATAAATACTGTTTTCAGTTTATCTCCGTATTTCTTATGAAGGACTCTGGCGGTAGCCACGGCCGGTGAAATGATGGGTGCCAGGGAAGA
>DASQZP010001154.1:0-2298 GCA_035638655.1 Bacteroidales bacterium | reverse complement strand
GCCCTTGCCGGAGTAAGACTTACCTTTTTGTTTTTATTCTCCTTTTGTAAAATTTTTTTTATGTTATCGTTAGGCTCATAAATTATAATCCTCACTCCTTCTAACTTCGAAAGATATTTTTCCAATATTGATCTTACCTTCTCCCATTTTAATCCACCATTCCCACATCCCAGCGGTGGAATTGCAATAGATTCTATATTATAATCTTCAATTACTTCAACAAGATCTTGTAATCCTTCTTCGATATATTTATAACTAGATTTGTGATACCATTTTTTCTTAGTGGGAAAATTGATTATTATTTTGACCCCTTCAATAGTGTTCTCTTTAAAAACGAACATTTTACCAATTTGAACATTCCCTTTTAAACATTCTTTCTTATATGCATTGAAATTGTTAGGGAAACGTTCTTTAAATTGTAATGCAATACCCTTGCCCATTATTCCAACAGTATTTACTGTATTGACAAGAGCATCAGTATCTGCATTTAATAAATTACCTTTAATGTATTCCATTGAAGTAGAATTTTTTCTTCGGATTTACGTAAACATTAATATTCAATGCTGCGGAATTGATAATTTTTTCTACCTTAACTTTAGTTTCTCGATTAAATACCACTATATTTTTAATCGCATTAGCTGGTACGTGATCTTTTACTAAAAACTCTGAATGTTTTTTTCTGATTCGATCTTCGTCACCGTCGGAATTATCTAATCTGAAATCAGTTGTGTAGATTGATTTCCAATCCAAATGAGATAATTCTTTTAACTCTGTAAAAAACTTAGTTATTAATTTTGCTGCATTACCATCGGTAAAACACCACTGATACGCATCGCATGCCAAGTCTACAATTGGTATACATAAATATATAATGTCGTTTTGATTTCGCTTTGTTATCCCATGATGGCCAGTAACTATATTATATAACATTGGTGTCCTCATTGAGAAATAAAACGGTACATAATCATTTACTTTAGTTGAAGGATAACATTTCACTACTCGCTTATCACGTTCTGATATTATTTCAGTATTCCCGATAACTACTCTTTGGGGATTACTTGGCGCCGCAAATTTACTATAAAGTCCATTATTTAAATCATATACCAAATTTTCAATGGGTATTATTCTATACAAGTATATATTTTTTATATCTCTTGGCACTTATTAATTACAGGTTATAGTATATGTTCAATATATGTAATATAAAATTATAGTCAAGTACTCATTAGAGTAAATTAAGTGCAGTATTTTAAGTATTTTTAACTAAAAATGAAAAATATCTAATCTGATTCCACAGCAGTAATTAATAATAATATCTTTATACAATTCATTTAAGATAACCTATATCATATATAGATAAAAGATCGCTTTATTACTATGATGTATGAAACCAGTCCGTTTATATGGTTACGCAATATTGAACAATTAATTTTATATAACTAATGGAAATAAAATATTGTTTAAGTACCTGACCATCTGGCCATTTCTCATAACTCATTATTAATACTACATATTTTATGGTCATAACTTTGGTCATAATCTCCCTCCTTTTTCTGACCACAATCTGAGAATATGACCCAAATCTGCCCCCTCTCTGACCATTTATATGACCATTATTAAATAGTTAATATTATTATTCTTACCTGCTATTATCTCTTATAGGTCATAATTCTTTTGACCGCTTCCTCGTCGTTTACAAATTCTTCCAACCATTTTCCTTTTAAAAAGGTGCTTCATCTTTCAAATCCTCCGGTTCGGATTCCAACTTGTGTACACTCTTATATTGTTCCCAAATGCTGGTAATGACCGGCTGCACCTCTTCCGGTATCGGAAATAACTCTTTGATCAGGTTATCTGGATGGCCAACCTGGTAGTATTGCAGGACATAGGAGTGTTGGGTACGATTAATTACATGTTCTTTATAATTATCATCGGTATACCGGCCGTACCATTTGGGGGACCCCGTCTCATAGCCCCCGTGTTGTTCGAAATAGGTTTTTAGGATATCCCGGAACTGATTCATAGACAGGGAATGGTCCCGGTGGCTGTTTCGGTAAGCTTCATAACACTGGCTTAGGTTGATGTATAATTCCCGTTTGTTATTGTTAAAGTGATAATGCCAGTATTCTTTTATGCGACCGGCATTGGCCAGGTATATCATTTCGTTCAGCAGCGCATTATCCCGTTGGTTTTGCCGGTTCATGACAAACCGGCTCAAGACTTCCTGGAAGATAAATTGCCGGAACTCCTGTTCCTTGCCAAACACAAGCTCATAACAGGCTAAAAGACGCGTATAAT
>DASQZP010001153.1:0-2049 GCA_035638655.1 Bacteroidales bacterium | reverse complement strand
AAGGTATTGTTATCAGCCTTTTATTATTCCTTGGATACTATATTAGTCTCCTTTCTTTAGAAACCCTGTGCGAAAACGGAACAATCAATCCTGGAATAGGTATATGGATACCTGTTTTCCTCCTGTTTGTATTATGCATTTTCTTTTTGCTCAGATCCGCAGGCAAGTTACCTTTAAATTTTATAAAACGATAACAGCTGGGCAAATTTTATAAATATCATTGAACTGTTCTGTTATTCGCGAAGCTCAGGGACTGATTACCGGGTGACATCATCAGGATAGTTTATTGATACTGGATTATATCTGGTCGGATCATGATTATTTTGATAATTTTCATGTCATATCTCTGCACTATATCTGCATTTTGTATTTATTTAAATAATCAATAGGTTACGTCAAATTGCTGACGTCAAATATCCCTTCGCGGCAAAGAAATGGCTAAAGATTAACTCCCCTGCCTGTTTTGTTACTCCATCAACTTGTAATTACTGGTCTTTTTATCAGGTCTTTGATTGGCATGAATATTGATAAGTAAAAGATAATTATATTATTGAAAATTCACTCTGCTAACACATTAATCTTTTAATAAGATAAAAGAATGAGAGATAAGGATAAACAGACAATGACCAATCTTCATGCCACTGATATCAGAGGTCATAAACTTGTACAGTTTTCCATTGGAAATGCTGATGAAAGTTCTTCAATACTGAAAATCAAAGAGATAATAGATGAAACAACTGATACCATCTTTTCTCTTCATAAGAAGGATTTACTTAATAATCCAATAACTTACATAATTCCTGCCGTGTGGGGGAGAATCGGAAAAGGCGCGCTGAATCCGAAGCAAAAAAATATCTTTCTATCCATAGAGTCAATGGTCCGGGATGTAATTGAAATTATGGAATTTAACGAATTGACAGATTCACAGCGTTTTTCGATCGAATACCTGATACGCGGGCTTGTTATTTCAAAAATTACCTACCTAATTGCTTCATCCAGAACAAGCGAGAAGGATATAATTTTCGACTGATGTCTAAAAAAATATCCATCCGGAATATACTCCGGACGGATAATTTTTTATCTTTTTTAAGCGGTCAGCTAAATGCTGATCGCTGATTGCATGAATCTAAAACGTTAGTTTTTGGATTCACTGATAATATGAACATCCTGCTGTGGAAAAGGTATACTGATTCCTTCCGCGTCAAAGCGTTTTTTAATCTTCTCCTGAGTATCAAAGTATACATTCCAGAAATCAGCTGTATTAACCCATGACCTTACAGTGAAGTTTACACTGCTGTTTCCGAGTTCTATCAGGCCGATCATCGGTGCAGGATCTTTAAGTATCCTTTCATCTTCCGCCTGTATCTCAGCCAGAACTTTTTTTACCTTGTCAATGTCATCACCATAGCTTACACCGGCTATTATATCTACACGCCGTACGGGATTTGCTGAATAGTTTGTGATATTACCACCAGTCACGCCTGAGTTTGGAACGATTACTTTTTTATTATCAGGGGTCTTGATTATTGTTGTAAAAATTCCTACTTCCTCTACTGTACCGGCAGCTCCTCCTGCTTCGACATAGTCCCCCACTTTAAGTGGTTTGAAAATGATCATTAACACGCCAGCTGCAAAATTGGACAAAGAACCCTGCAGCGCCAGACCAACTGCCAGTCCTGCAGCACCTAAGATCGCAATAAAGGAGGCAGTTTGAATACCCAGCTTGTTTATGGCTGCGATTAATACAAATGTCATCATGGCAAAATAGGAAATACTCGCTACAAATGATGTAAGAGTCTCCTCTACTTTATTTTTAGCCATAATGCTTCTGATAATTTTCTTTACAATGCCCGCAACTATGCGACCAAGTATGAGAATTACAATAGCACCAACAATATTTAAGCCGTAAAGTGCAATAAATTCCTGAAGTCTCGAAACAATTTGATCTATATTCATACTGCCCTCCTTTAAAAAACTGAATGAATTTATTGAAAGTGATAGATGAGATAAAAACCTGTTTTTGAACGAAAAATTACTTTAGCAGCTAAA
>DASQZP010001152.1:0-4074 GCA_035638655.1 Bacteroidales bacterium | reverse complement strand
AACGGAATGGTTCCTGTTACGGCTACAATTATCATTACCCATCTGCCTTTGGATACCGTTGTAAATTCCCGCTTGCCTAAATCAACCACAATCAATTTTGAAACCGATGCAAATGTTGAATCAACAGTAGACGATGCTGATGTTACCATAATAAAATTCATCACAATCATTCCGGCTGTTCCAAATGTTTTGGATACTTCGACCGCAGCCTGTCCGGCCATCCCTATAGATTTTGCATATATTCCCACAAAACTAAACAGTAAGATAAAAATGAAACCAGCAATTGAAGCAATTATAAAACTCTTTAACGTTGTTTTTTCATCTGCTATAAATCCGCGGTCTGTTAATACGGGGTCATGAAACGGATAGCTGAATATCTGTATCAACGCCACTAAAACCAGAGCAAAGCCGCCGCTCATACTCCAGTTTCCGGTTTTTAAGAATGGTGTAAGCGATCTTTCTTTCGGCAGGATCATTCCCAGGACGATAAATAATAACACGGCAAACAAAGCCATCTGCAGGAGATCGGTTATCAATGAGCTTCTTAAACCGCCCTTTAAGGCATATATCAAAGTCAGTGCCGTAAAAACAATAATTGAAACGATGTATTCCGGTGATCCCGTCTTTCCAAAATAAGTTCCGATAACTTCGGTATTCGACCAAACTTCATTCAACAGTCGTAACGCAACAATTATGGTAAAAAATCGAAGTGCGCCGGTCCCGAATTTTGTTTCAAGAAAATGATGAAGGCTTTTAACTTTCAATTTTGTTCTCAACTTATAAATCACAATTCCAGCGATAAGAAAGGAAAAATAATACGTTGCATAGGCGAATCCTCCCACTATTCCGTAACTCAAGCCGAGGTTTGACGCATTTGTTACCGATTTGGCAAATATCCAGGAAATGACCAGGCTGAACGTAAGCATCACAACTCCTGGTTTTTCCGATTTTTTTGATGTTCCTCTATAAAACCCTTCGTTGTTTTTAACGAACGGTGTCATCAGAATCAACAGGAGTGAAAATGATATTAATATGATCCACTGCCACGATAAAACTGAATTCATTTATGGCCCCGTTAAAATCTTAGTTGAAAAGTTGATAGCAGCAGGACTTCGTTTTTTTCCCCTGTGAGCCTGGCGGACGGTAAAACAGAACGGTGATTGGCTTTTTCATAAATCAAATTAACCTGATTGGAAAACATGTTATCTTTCAGCCAGTTTGTTCCGAAGATATAACTGTTCAGCACTGTTGGCCCGGAAAAGCCCGCAACAGTTTTGCCATACCGTGCAGTTTCAAACCTTCCGATTAGTTGAACTCCGTTCAGGGCATTTCCGGTTATAAAATAACCTGCTTCCAAGTAGGCTCCCATAAAACTTCGTAACTGATTTTGAATGGACAGGGCATTTTCGAAATGGTACCGGAAAGCTTCGCCCCGAAATAATATGGGAGTTTTGTTGTATTCAAAATCAGCCAGATAACCTATTCTTCCGCCCTGTATATTTGCATTGTTGAATCTCTCAAATGTGTGGTCAAGCAAGCTTAAAACTTGTGGCTGTTCTCTTGCATAACTTACACTCCCGCCGGCTTTAAGAACATCGTTTAACTTATAATTCAGCCTGGCTGTAACATTCTTACTGTCATTATTTTCAGGTATATTCTGTTCGGCTTCTCCATTGCCGTTTGTAATACTGAGATAGTATTCCAGATTATTTTTGGGATTTTTCCCCCAGAACATCAGGCCATATTGCGCATCAAGACCAGGAAGAATAAAAATGGAATTGAGTCCTGAATATCTTTCTATTGTCGTGAGCCTGCTGGTAGAACGATTATTCTCTGCAGAGAAAGGATCAATAAACTTTCCCGCCAGTAGGTAATTATTTTTAAATAATTTTGCCTGTACTTGTGCCAAAACCATTGCTGTACGGTGGCCGGCGGCATCAAACTCAAAAAACGTATGGTATTTTCCGGCATAATTAAATCCCAAATCGATTCTTGCCCTATGCACATTGAACGAATTATCAATAGAACCGTTTTGATTAATATTATGATAAGCAAAAATTGTATTTATATAACCGGAAAACAGAAAATCCAAGCCTTTATTTGTTGATGATATGTGAAGTCCATTTCCAGGATCGTATTTAATGATTTGACCATAGCTCATTTTTGTAAATGCGAAAAATATCAGGATAAAATAAGTACCCGCAAATTTTAAACTCATTTATATTCTTTCAATCAGTTTTCGTATAGTGCCGTCGGATTTCGTTTTATTTACATGTATCACTTCAAGGCTTTAGACACGATTAACTGAGAATATCTTACGTGATTAATAGAAGGCTTTGCAAAACCAGGATCTTTGGTCAAGATCAAGGCCAGAGGGATTTTAAAACCGCAGCATATTGACTCATATGTGAGGATTTTAAAATCCCGGTAACGTAGAGATTGGGCAAAAAGACGGTTTTGCAATGCCTTCTAATATTTATATCCACGAACTTCTTCTTCATTTGGCTCAACCCCTAAACCCAAAACAATACGGTTGACGAAATTAAAGTAACTGATAACGAGAACGGCATCTAGGATGGCCCGGTCCGACAAACCTTTATTTCTTAAAGGATCAAGATCTCTTTTCTCATCCATTCGATTGGGATACAAGGTGAGGTGTTGGGCCAGCCTGCACAGGAAAACCTCCGCATCAGTCAGATCAACGTGATTGAAATCTTTACTTAATCGGTCCACTTTTTCCGAGTCTTTCCAGTAATGATTGAGAGCTTCGCCATGATGTTTAATGCAGTATTCACATTCGTTTTGGGCTGAAACTACAACTGCCATCATTTCACGCTGCGCCCTGCTTAGTGGTGACTTGCTGAACATTATGGACATGTACAGGTCCATATGAGTAGTGATAGTGTCCGGGTTCAGGCTCTGAATCTTGTGAATCGATGCCACTTTTCCCCGTTTCCGTTCGAGTTCGATGTATATCGATTTGAGCTTACCAGAAGCATTTTCTGGTTCAATAACATTTATGTAAGCCATATTGAATGAATAAGATATATGTTGAAAAATACTTAGGATTATTAATGGATGGACGGTGATAGTAACATTTCGTACAGATAAAACAGTTTTAGGTAAGAATCAAATCTTTAAGTGCATCTATCATTCTAACAGCAAGTTAAATTTATTAATTGAACGGATACTGAATAAAGGATCTTTATGAATCTACATACTATAAATCAGTGGGTAATGGGACTATCGGCAAATTATAATGTTAATCCTTATATATTTGCGGCGATTTATGTCGGTGCCATACCTTTTTTTACAGCTTCGGTAGCCTGGATAATTCGCAATATTAAGCGGGATAAACCAATTACATTACCGGTGCTATCAACAGGATTTTGGTTCTCATCAGCCTATCTTTATTTACTCATATTTGGTGATCACGTACCTGTTTGGGTATATGTGGTTATATTTATTCTCATTGGATATGGTATTTATTCTACATATCACAAAATAGCTGCCAAAAAGGGAAAGATTCTTCAATGAAGTTTGATTACGATTTAATAGTGATAGGTGGTGGAGCGGCCGGACTTACAGCTGCCGGAATCGGGGCGAATTTCGGCGCAAAAACAATGCTGATAGAATCCAAAAAACTTGGGGGCGATTGCACGTGGTTCGGCTGTGTTCCCAGTAAAACATTGCTGCACGTATCCAAAATGGTCCGGACAATTAAAGAGGCTGGAAAATTTGGCCACCGGTCTATCGGAGAAATTGATTTTGCGTCGGTTATGAAGCATGTTCGTGATACGCGACAAGGAGTCTATGAAGAAGCGGATGAACCAAATATTTACCGTCGAATGGGCATTGAGGTAGTATTCGGGAGATCCACATTTACCGATCCCCATAAAGTACGTATTGAGGGAACTGACAGCTCTAAAGAAGTTTCATCCAGGTATTTCATCATTGCAACAGGCAGCAAACCGGCTTTACCGGCTATTCAGGGACTCAGCAATGTACTCTATCATACAAATGAGACGATTTTTGAATTGACAAATCAACCCCGGAGCATGGCTATCATCGGAG
>DASQZP010001151.1:0-3024 GCA_035638655.1 Bacteroidales bacterium | reverse complement strand
CATCAATATCTTTTTCGTTGGCTAAATTACTGTCAACGTTGTTGATATAAAACCTCTCAAGGGCTTGCCGGACTTCGTTTTCAGGTGCTACTGCAATGTCGACATCGAGCTGAGTAATAAAACGCAGGTCATCTATGACATACTGCTCAAGGGGATTGGCCATGGCAACTTTAAGCTTCTTGCCCTTGCGACTGATCGGAACGATCATGGAGCTGGTTGCTATACTTTCAGGGATGATACCCAGTACCTCTCTGGGTATCTTTATATCTTTAAGATGGATAAAATCGATATTCAACTGGCTGGCCAGGGTTTTGGCAATATTGAGGTCATCGGCCATACCCATTTCGATGAGGAGTTTGCCTATCCTGGTTTTAGGGTGCGTTTGATTTCGCTGGATCTCCAAGGCCTTGGAAAGAGTGTCTTCATCTACAAGGCCGGCCGCCAGGAGATAAGCGCCAAGCCTTTTATGCCAACGCATGGGTTTTCTTTGCACGGTTCCGTTTGACATTATAATTATTTAAATGACTTTTTTGTTTTCTACCTTCGTCAGGTTTAATATTCATAAAAGCAGAGTTGTAATTATTTGCAATCCAAAAAATTACTAGTTTTATACAATCTTATTGCGCGGCTTATATTTCATTACGCCACATAAAATTCATATCCGTAATTCTATCACAAAGAATAGCGGCGAGATTTCGCATGATCAGGTAGCCAAGTCTGGGATTATACACAAAGAGCTCAAAAAGTTTTTTCTGGTCGATTTTTTTTACTACCAAATCACTATATGCAGAAACCTGGGCTGAGCGACGCTTACTCCGCAATAGTCCCATTTCCCCGAATATCTCTCCGCTTTTCAAAACAGCAAGTCTCTTGCTTATCTTTCCTTCAGAAAGTATTTGGCTAGTCGCTAATTCAACCTTGACGTTACCATGTAAAATAACAAAAAAATCAGAGTCAGCCCCATAGCTGGACTCCTCAAGGATTACATACCCGGACTTGTATGAAACCTCCTGACTTATAGAAAGAACGGCATCAAGTTCCTCAAGGTTTAACCCCTCGAAAATTTTAAATTGCAGTATATCTTCTTTTGTAAGCATGGGCTCGCACCTTTCCCAAAAGTAATCAATGTATACTATTCATTGCTCTATACAGTTATCCATAATATACTCATTTTACCCATTTATGTAATTGTTTTCCTCAGTTTTCCATCTATTATTTTATAATTATTTATTTTTTCAACATTAAATAATTATAAAAATTTTAAAGTTGTCGAAAATTTGTAAACTTTTTTATTTACTTATTCGTCTTTAAATTGAGTTATTTTTGATTTGCTTTTATAGGTGGATCTATTTGTGAGTAAAATCATATTCCCCGGAAAACAACTGGAGGCAGCCCGATGAAAAAATATATCCTGTGCGTCTTACTTCTTTCTATCATGTTTCTTTCCAGCTCTTGCGCACCCATGTATCAAGACCGCTACAATACGCAAAAAGGCGCTGCCATTGGCGCTGGTATAGGTGCGCTCCTGGGTCAGGCAATAGGGCGTGATACTGAAGGTACGCTGCTTGGAGCCGGTATTGGCACTGTCATTGGTGCAATTGCAGGCAATGCTGTTGACCAGGACTATCAGGCTGCAAGAGATGCAGCTGTGCTCAACAAAAGAGTTGTCTATGTGGATAACTATGGACGTGCTGTTGAGGCCATTCCCTTACAGGGCCCACAACAGACAAATTGCCGTAAAGTTACAAAGAGATACTGGGATAATGGCCAATTGATCAGTGAAACCGTTGAAGAAATCTGTGAAGGAGAAAGAACCACCAGAGATTATTAATAAAATTAATATACTGCACCTAGATAAACGGGATGTGTCTCATACCTCTACCGTTTTCTACACCTGAAACAAATTAAAGAATATTCTCCACTCATTCATATCTTCTGGATAAAAAATATCCATGCGCAATCCTGTCTAATTAGAAGTTGGCTACACAGTACACCCATCATTAGTCGTTGTTTTTACATAATAAAACTACAAAATATCAGCTTTTATTCTTTTTGGCACGATTGTTGAAATATTTCAAATAATTAAATCTATTGCAAATACAGAACAACACAACCAGGATAATGAACAGATGAATACGCAGAGTGTGAAAATTGAGAAAATAAACAATTCGATAAAAGATCAAAAAAACTATGCACAATCTCAAAACCAAATGGTCTTGTTCAGATATATGCAGGATGTAAATTCCTATAAACTTCTGAACACGGAGGAAACGGAGGAATTGGTTCTCAGATACCAAAAAAAAGGTGACCTGCAGGCTGGCAACGATCTCATTACAGCCAATTTGCGCCTTGTTGTTAAAATTGCCGGTGACTTCCAGAAATACTGGACAAACAACTTTCTTGACCTTGTCCAAGAAGGTAATATTGGTCTTATCAAGGCAATCAATAAATTTGAACCCAATAGGGGTATAAAATTTTCTTACTATGCTACCTTCTGGATTCGTGCCTATATCCTGAAATTTATCATGGACAACTGGCGACTTGTTAAACTCGGTACTACCCAGGCTCAGCGCAAACTGTTTTATAAATTAAACAAAGAGAAAAAACTCCTTGAAGCCCAGGGAATAAAACCGGAAAGCAGTCTTTTGGCCAACCGCCTGGAGGTTCGGGAAAAAGATATCGTTGAGATGGAACAGCGGTTTAATGGCCCTGACATTTCTCTTGAAAGCCCTGTCGGCCCAGACTCTACGACCGAACATAAAGACCTGCTGGCCCAGAATGGTCCATCCGTTGAAGAAATCGCTGCTAAACGAGAAATTATTGAAAAAATCAAGGGGTTACTTGATAAACAAAAAGACTCATTTTGCGAAAGAGAGAAAGTGATTTTGGAAGACAGGCTGCTGCAGGATGACTCCCGCTCTCTAAAAAATATTGCTGAACAGTTTCATATATCAAGGGAACGTATCCGACAGATTGAAGCACGGCTTTTAAAAAAAATCGGTAAAACCCTGCGGAAGGAAATGC
>DASQZP010001150.1:0-3145 GCA_035638655.1 Bacteroidales bacterium | reverse complement strand
ATTAAAAAAATAAAGAGCCTTATTGAAGTAATAACAGGATATACAGAAGCTATCTAATTGTATGAAAATATTTTTTTCATCAAAAAAATTGATTTTTGGGGGGTCACTTTTCAGGTATAATGGAACTATTAATAAAGACATTGATAATGTCTTAGGGCGACGGTACAAAAGAGGGACAGAAAAAACATTCAAAACACAAACTAAATCCGATTAACCGGAAGTTATGGTGAGAAAAGCCGAAACAGTCACCAAAAACCCTCTGAAAGTAGGCGAACTAAACCAATTTAACTATGAAAAAGTTTTTATCAGTCTGTTTAATTATCTTTTCTCTTGGTGGCATTAGAACAATTGCACAAACACAATACAATGCCAGTACGTATCACCAATTTAATACTAATTGGGGCTATGTGAAATTGGGTGCGCAAAATTCGAGCCGGGCACATATTTACACCGATCGGCCAAATTTTATTTTTAACAAGGATATATATTCGTATTATATTCAATAAAAAGAACCAGGCTCAAAAGGATTAACCCCCAAAAAACAAACTTGTCTAAAGCAGAAGTGCCAAACAAAAGAATAAAGTAGATCGAAGAAACCTAAAAATCGTAAGAGTAAGGAACAGTCTTAAAATATAATACTAAATTTAGCCAATATGAAGTATTTCAACTTTTCAATAACAGTAATGTTTATCACTTTATTTATTCTATCTTCATGTACAAAAGATAAATTTGAACCAGAAAACCAAAGTGACGTGATACTGGTACAAGACGATTTAAACACCCAACAAAGTGAAGGACAAATTGTTTTAGGTGAAAGATTAGATGATCCTTATGCCCTAAAAAACATGAAAAAAGCCTATGATAATTTAAAAATAAGTACCCTGAACACGCCCAATATAGAAATCAATGCAAACAACATCTATATCAGGTTTTTGCCAAAAAACGATGATGAATGGTGGGTGCTAAAGTCAGATACGACCATTCTATTGTTTGACTTCCCCTTGGATTACGAAATAGAAGAAACGGGAACATATTACCACGATCCTTCTTTGCCCGAAAATGCCATTACCTGGCAATATTGTGTATTGCCGATAGGTTATCAACTACCTGATATTGAGCATGAGATAATCTATGAAGTTTTTATCCCCAAAGATGATGATTTAAAAAGCTCTTCAATCCTTGGACAGTTCCTGCTTGATCTCGAAGAAGAATCATATCGTCTGACTGATAATTTACCAGAAAGCTATGATACTGAAAAAAGGACAAAAGGCCTGCTGCCGTCAAAATGGACACCCAGGGGCACGGTAAAAGTATGGGACAACCTGATTGGCAGTACAACCATCTATACCAAAGTATTTGACCATTGGGAATATTATGATTGTGGGGGTGACGGTACAGTTCCAATAGGAATGAAATTAATAAAACCAGTTGAAGACAACAGATGCAAAAGAGCAGTTTACAGGTACATTTCCCACACCACACAAGGCAGCTATATACCGCTCGAAGGAGCCCGGGTAAACGCACGTTATTTAACAAAAGTAAGGTGGAACATAACAGATAGGGATGGCCGTTTCCAGACAGGGCAGTTCAGGTTTAAGGTAAATTATGCCATCAAATGGGAACGTGGGGAATATGACATCCGCAACGGGATGATATTGCAAGCCTGGTACAATGGCCCAAAACAAAAAGGTGATTGGAACCCCAAAGTAAACGGTGGAAAATCTATTATGTATGCCACCATGCACCGTGCCGCCCACAAACAGTTTTACGGAGACAACCTGGGCATCCGCAGACCTACCGGCAATGGTAAAACGAAGTTGTGCTATATTAACGAAAACGGTGCTGGCATTTTTTGGGGCGACTGGATTGACCATGGGATTTTACCTGACATCAAGGTATGGGGGAAACGAAACGGGAATTATAAACCTGTAGATGAGATATTTGCCACTACCTCTCATGAACTTGGTCATAAAAGTCATTGGGGCTATGTAGGCGTAATTGATTATGCACAGACCTCAATAAGGGTGTATGAAAGCTGGGCAGAAGCAGTTGAGTGGGCTCTTACCAATCATGAGTATCATACTAAGGGGGCTAGGTTTGGTGGAAGTGTTGCTATAAATTATGAATGCCCTTATACAAATCAATTAAGGTGGCCTGCAAGTGTTGGGGATTTAGACTATACCCCGATATTCATAGATTTGATGGACAACTTTAATCAGCGTGTTGGTGGAACCTTTGGTGGGCAATGGTATAGTGCAAACAGTGGCTTACCAAACGATAGAATAACCGGGTATTCACTTTCATATATTCAAAATAATATTCTTGATGATTCTTATGGTATAAATAGTTTACGAAACGCTGTAAAGAACAATAAAATAGTAGGGGTAACCGATGCCAATATTGATGAACTATTTGCTTTATATTGGTCAAACTAAAATTTTACGTTATGAAAAATAAAGTAATAATTTTTGTAATTGCAATAGTTTCACTGTTCTTTTCTTGTGACAGGATGGAGACATATACAAATGTACAATTTTTAGTAATTAACAATTCTGCACATAATGTTAAACTGCATTATTTCGTCTTTATGACAGCCTATTATTCTGTGAAAGATACTATATTTCATATTCCTGAAAACTCTGAAATTAGAATAATTTATGAAGATGATATGGGAAGTAGTATTTATGGTTCTGACTCTCCTCTTGGATTGAGACCTGATTCTGTTTACATTACGTTTGACAACACAAAAAGAATTATATACAGGCAAGATGATTCATTTGACAAGGGCATTTTGGATATAAATAACTATGTAGAAAGGAAAACCGACGAACATAATTATGAATTCTCATACACGATAACTGGTGAAGATTATAATAATGCTGAGAAATTAAAATAGATGGATACAGGGGTGTAAAAGTAGTTTTTTTGCGCCCCCTTACAAATATAAAAGAAGAAATAGTAAATGAATATAACAGAAATCTAATAAAACCCATTCTTATATCTTTTTTCAACTGTTTCACTTTTCATATTATCCATCACAATCATCCTTACATATCTGAACTTAGTTGGTTTTTTGTACTCTTTTTTTGAAGAAAAATCATAAACGGTTGATGCCATTACCATTACAGGGCTTTGTTTCTGGCTT
>DASQZP010001149.1:0-3287 GCA_035638655.1 Bacteroidales bacterium | reverse complement strand
AACTATGATTACGACCAGCAGGCCAACCTCAGTGAAGAAGTCAAATATCTTTACGGAAATTTCACCTATAAAATGACCTATAAATATGACAAAAATAATAACTTACTGGAAGTTCAGGAGGAAAAACCGGGTGCAGAACCCTATCTGCTGAAAAAATATACCTATACTCAGGAAGGCACGCTTACCCGGGAACAATGGCGCCCGGATGCCGGAAAAAAGTTTTCGGTCAAGGAATATACCTATGACTCCAGTGGAAAAGTGACAACCATTGATTGTTTTTTTGCTTCCTATAACTTCAAAGTACTGTATAAATTCAAATATGACTATTTTTAGGACAATACGGAGGAAAATATAACCAAACAAGGTTGCCTGCAAAGGCAGCCTCGTTTAGTAACTATCCTTGAGTGTACTCCGAAAAGCCAATACCAGGATTTTCAGCTACTTTTTGCCCTGAGCCCTAAAGGGTAAAGTAGCTGAAAATCAGGCTCGCTGCCTTTAGGGTAAGGGGCAAATCCTGATTTTCAGTTTTACTTAACAAAGTACTTTTCGGAGTGGACTCATCCTTTTCATCTTAATGTATCCCATCAATTATTTATTTTGATTTTTTTAAAGTATCACTTAAGAATACCGCCATTAAAACAGAAATCTAAACAAAATTCTACTCCCGGTTGTTTTCCATGCCAGGATAATTAGGTGATATTTGGTCTAATATTATTACTTTTGCAGGGCCGATAATAAAAAACTGTCCAGGAAAATTGAGAGTTTTCAATAACATAGAGGATTTTTCTTTCCCCCACCCGGTTGCCACACTGGGTATTTTTGATGGTGTACACCTGGGGCATAAAGAGATTCTGAGCAGGCTGACAGAAGCAGCCAAAGCACGAAATGGCGAATCAGTGGTAATCACGCTCTGGCCGCATCCCCGCAAGGTATTGTACCATAAGTATGATGACCTGAAGTTTATTACCACCCTGGAAGAAAAGAAGAAAGTACTTGCAGAACAGGGTGTTGATAATCTGGTCATTATTCCATTCACCAGGGAATTTTCAAAATTAAGTTCCTGCGGCTTCATTGAAAAAGTGCTGGCTGAGAAATTAAAACTTGAGCATCTTGTCATGGGGTACAATCATCGTTTTGGCCATGACCGCGAAGGCGACCTGATGAAACTGCGAAAATGTGCAGATCCTTTCGGAATAACCATTGAACAGCTTCAACCCCAACTGGTAGGAGAGCGAAGGGTAAGTTCGTCAATGGTACGCAGTGCGCTGCAAAAAGGAAAGATTGAACTGGCAAACACATTGCTGGGCCACCCCTTCTTTGCAGAAGGGAAAATTATCAACGGATTTCATGTTGGCAGTAAGATAGGCTTCCCGACAGCCAACATTGAGATAGGGGACCAGGACAAACTACTTCCTCCGGATGGTGTATATGCTGTAAGGGTTTTGCTTGAGGAAAAACAGTATATGGGAATGCTGAATATAGGTTTCAGGCCCACGCTGGGTTATGAAGATCCCCAACGCACCGTTGAAGTACATATCATTGACTTTGAAAGCAATATTTACAATAAAACTGTATCGGTCTCCTTTATCAAACGGTTGAGGGATGAGATAAAATTCAATACTATTGATGAGTTGGTCAGGCAACTTAAAAAAGACCGGGAAAAGGCACTCAAAATTCTGAATAACATATAATTATTTATTAATTTAAACGAATGTTGGATTATATTCCCAAAAGCATTAACCTCAGCGCGCAGCCCCCTTCCCCCTAAAGGGGGGCCTTCGCTCCGTTTAAGAATATAGTCCCGGTTGAGATTGCGGGCTGCCCCCTTTAGGGGATTAAGGGGCAGCGGGTTGGATTTATGATAACCCTTTGATTTAATATTTTATATCTAAAACGCTATATTAGGAACATAATCCGATAGTCATTTTATTTTATTCTCTGAATCTATTATTTTAGCAAAATAAAACAAGTAAAAAATAAATTATTGAAAATAACAGTTAAAACATATAAGAATGAAAAACACAGACACTGTCGTTGAAAGCTTACCATACAAAGTAAGAGACATCAGTCTTGCTGGTTTTGGCAGGAAAGAAATTGAGATCGCTGAAAAGGAGATGCCTGGCCTGATGGCCATTCGCAAGAAATATGCTGCGGACAGGCCACTTAAAGGAGCGCGCGTAACCGGTTCATTGCACATGACCATACAGACCGCTGTTTTGATCGAGACACTGGTTGAATTAGGTGCCGATGTAAGATGGGCCAGTTGTAATATTTTCAGTACACAGGATCATGCAGCTGCTGCTATTGCTGCTGCCGGCGTTCCTGTTTTCGCCTGGAAGGGCGAAACACTCGAAGAATACTGGTGGTGCACCAACCAGGCCCTGACATTCCCCGGAGGGAAAGGTCCGAACCTGATCGTGGATGACGGCGGTGACGCTACCCTGCTGATCCATACCGGTGTAAAAGCCGAAGACGATCCGGAAATACTGAACAAACGCCCGGGAAGCAAAGAAGAGAAAGTAATCCTCGACCTGCTTAAAAAAACCCTGGCTGAGGATGTTGACAAATGGCACCGTCTGGCCAAAGAATGGAAGGGTGTTTCCGAAGAAACCACCACGGGAGTGCACAGACTCTACCAGATGCAGGAAAAGAAAGAACTGCTGGTACCGGCCATCAATGTAAATGACTCCGTTACCAAGAGTAAATTTGATAACCTCTACGGATGCCGCGAATCACTGGCTGATGGTATCAAACGAGCCACTGACGTAATGATCGCCGGTAAGGTAGTTGTTGTAATGGGTTACGGCGATGTGGGCAAAGGTTGTGCACACTCCATGCGTTCTTACGGAGCCCGTGTGATCGTCACCGAAATTGATCCAATTTGTGCCCTGCAGGCTGCCATGGAAGGATTCCAGGTTGCCACTGTTGAAGATGCACTGCCAGAAGGTAATATCTACGTCACTACAACCGGTAACCGCGACGTTATCACCATCGAACACATGGCAAAAATGAAAGACCAGGCCATCGTCTGTAATATTGGCCATTTTGACAACGAGATCCAGGTTGAAAAACTGGAAGAGTATCCCAATATTAAGAAGGATAATATCAAACCTCAGGTAGATAAATTCACTTTCCCCGGCGGAAACTCGCTCTTCCTGCTGGCAGAAGGCCGTCTGGTTAACCTGGGATGTGCAACCGGTCATCCGTCATTCGTCATGAGTAACTCGTTCTCGAACCAAACACTGGCTCAACTTGAATTATGGCAGAATGAATATGAAACAGGCGTT
>DASQZP010001148.1:0-2111 GCA_035638655.1 Bacteroidales bacterium | reverse complement strand
CGATGCCAATGAACATGATAAAATCATGTCCATCGTTCAAACGGTTCGGCATTTTGCAACTTTTGCTTTTGGTCAATTTCTCCGTCGCAAACAGATCGATTTGCCACGGACGTTGGAGTTTTCCAGCCCCATATATCGCCTTGAACTCGGAATGGTGGGTCGTCTTTTTGCTCAGGACCCATCTCTTTATTCAGAAATTATATTCGCATCACCTGAACGGTGTACCCTTTTAAGAGAATACCTCGATTCTTTGACAAATAATCTTGATATGGTCGAAAAGGGTGACAAAGAAGCATTTCTTGTCGAATTTAATAAAATCGCGGAATGGTTCGGACCGTTTAGTGAGCAAGCAATGCGGGAGAGTACGTATCTCATTGACAAACTGATCGAACGTTTTTAATAACAAAAGAAATTTTGAAACGTCGAATTATGTATTTCGATCCATTCCCTGTCTCAACTTGATCAGTCTTCGCTTGACATGATCCCTTCTCTTTTGTAATCTTCGTTTGAAAAAAAGTCTTTATCTCAAACCTCCAAATTGAATCAGCCGAAAGGGCCACGATTTCAAAAAATTGTGTTAGACAGCTAATGCCTAAGAATCAAAGCCAAAAACAAACTGGACAGGTGTCTGACACTTCACCTCTTTACAACAGTAGAATCACTAAAACATATTTGGAATATATCAAGAGCGGTTATCCTGATCTGGATATTGATTCTATCTTTGAATATGCGGGTATGACCAGATATGAGGTTGAAGACCCGGCGCACTGGTTTACCCAGGAACAGGCGGATCTCTTTCAGGATGCCTTGGTTGAAAAAACCGGGAATCCAAACATCGCAAGAGAAGCTGGCCGTTATACAGCATCGTCCGAAGGAATGGGCCCCGGAAAACAACATATATTGGGTTTTATAACACCGATATCTGTTTATCTTTTAATGGAAAAACTTTATCCAATTCTGAGTCGGGGTGCTACCATCAAAGTAAATAAAATTGGCCACAGCAAGGCCGAGATCATTTCCACTCCTAAACCGGGAGTCAATGAAAAACCTTATCAATGTGAAAACCGAATCGGCATCTTTGAATCTCTGTCGGAATTATTCACGCATAAACTTGCAACCGTCGAACATACTTTGTGCTTTCATAAAGGCAACAATGCCTGCCGCTACATCGTTTCCTGGATAAGAACGCCTTCTTTTATCTGGAAACTTTTGCGGAATTATTTCTTGTTAATTTCTATAGCTATTTTAATAAGTATATTCTTTTTCTTGCCCTTTATGACCTGGGGCATTCTTTTGATCCTATGTTCACTTATCACTATGATTTTATCATTTACTTACGAATTTCTTGAAAAAAAGGAGCTGACTGAAACCATTAAAATTCAGGGTGATTCAGCCAAGGATCTGTTGGATGAGATGTCCATTCGCCACAATAATGCGCTATTGATACAAGAAATCGGTCAGGCTACTTCTACAACTTTAGATATTAATGATCTCCTCAAAAATGTAGTAAATATAATGGAAATGCGTCTCGACTTTGACCGTGGGATGGTCATGCTTGCCAATAGAGATAAAACAAGACTTTACTACACTGCTGGGTATGGCTACAAAAAAGAAAAAGAGGATTTTTTACAAAAAACCAAATTCCATCTAGACAACCCAGAATCCAGAGGGAATTTTGTGGTGGCTTTTAAGGATCAAAAACCGTTTCTGATTAATGATATATCTGATATTAAAAATAAATTGTCCAAAAGAAGTATCAAGTTCGCTGAAATAATGGGGGTGAATTCGTTGATATGTGTACCCATTGTCTATGAACATGAATCACTGGGCATACTTGCCGTAGACAATCTCAAGTCAAAAAGACCCCTTACTACCAGTGATATGAATCTTTTAATGGGTGTTGCTTCACAAACAGCCGTAGGCATAAATAATGCTAAATCATTTCAACAAATCCAGGAGAGCGAAAAAAAGTATCGCGAACTCGTCGAAAATGCGAATAGTATTATTATGCGTAGAGATATCGAAGGAAATATTACCTTTTTTAATGAGTTCGCCCAAAATTTTTTTGGTTTTACTGAAAATGAGATCCTTGGAAAAAGCTTGGAAGGTAC
>DASQZP010001147.1:0-5273 GCA_035638655.1 Bacteroidales bacterium | reverse complement strand
TAGGTCAAGAATATTATTAATTACCTTCAGGTGTTCCTCATGTGTTCCGTGCGAGAAGTTAAGTCTGCATACATCTATTCCTTCATGGAACATTTTTCTGAGTACTTCCTTGTCCGAACAAGACGGACCAATAGTGGCAATAACCTTGGTTTGTGATCGCTGTTCTCTCATGCTATTATTTTCAGGGTTAATTTTCTTTTGGGTATATTTAATTTCTGATGCAAATTTAATGAATTGAGCGCTTCATAAGGTATGATTTTGGTTTTTTCGTTTTTGAAATGATTATATGGAGGAAAAGGAAGTTTGTATGTATAATGTTGTTGTCTGGATTTAAGTGTAATATATACAATGTGTTATGTTATTTGTAACCGAATTAATGGTAAAATTTCCGTTTATTTAAAGGTCATTAAAAATTTTAAAAGTTGTTTTAACCCCGTTGAATAAGATAGATGATATAGACTACATATAACAGTACAAAAATAACTCCGCTTAGTCTCCCTATGCTTCTTTTCCTGTTGAATGACATTGCCAGGATGATCAGGGTGCTTGAAAAGATCATTACAAGAATGTCTAAGTTGTTTATCACTTCAAAGTCGAGTGGTTTGATGATGGCGCTTACCCCAAGGATCCAAAGCAGGTTGAAAATATTTGAACCAATTACGTTACCCACAGCGATATCGATGTTTTTCCTTGATGCAGCAACCATAGAGGTTACCAACTCAGGAAGCGAAGTGCCAATTGCCACTATCGTAAGACCAATAAAACTCTCACTCATGCCTAACAAACCGGCAATTTGAACAGCGCCATCTACTACCCATTTGCCCCCCAAAAATAATCCTGTTAAGCCCAGAATGATATAAAACAAGGACTTGAGTGAGGTAATCTCCTGCTGTTTATCTTCATCTGAGAATTCATCTTTATTATTTCGCGCAACAGAAAACGTATAGGCCATAAAAAGGATGAAAAAGAACATAATAATCATACCGTCAGTACGACTGACCGATAGCTCTGCAGAAGAAGAAAACAGGGAAGCATTCGCCAGGAAACCAACCAGGAGAGTTGCAACAAGCATAAAGGGAATTTCACTGAAAACAGTATTTCTGTGAATAGGAAGTGGGCTGATAATTGCGCTCATTCCCAGGATGAGAAGGACATTGGCAATATTGCTGCCGAAAATGTTGCCGATAGCCATGTCAGAATTTCCATGTATACTGGCGAGAATATTTACGACAAGTTCAGGCATAGAAGTACCGAAGGATACAATGGTAAGCCCCACAACCATTTCAGGAATATGATAGCGACGTGCTAATGAAACAGAGCCCTTAACCAGAATATCTGCACCTTTTAGCAGGAAAATGAAACCTGCAATAAACAGAATATAGACCAGCATAACACAAATTTAAATTTAACCTGATTTTAATCCAAACATCAAAGAAGCTGCCCGACTTCCTGCTTGACAAAATCAATGGCAATTGCAGTGGGTGACTTATCAAGTTCCATCAGATTTTCAAGTATTGCTTTGCTAAGTTCAAAAGCAGGCGCATCCGGCCTGATATTTTCAGCAGTAGTATTAATTATTTTAATCAAATTTTCCCGTGCGCTTTTAACGATACCCCATGCTTTGGTACTGATATATATTTGCTGAGATACATTATGGTCAAATTCGGCACGTATGGTTGAAAGCATTGCAGATTGAAGCTGTCTGGCTGTCATTTCACGGGTGGAAAGGCGCATGATCATAGATTCAGGAGAAATGCGTTCAAGTAAAAGAGTAACTCTTTCATAAGCCTGGAGTTTTACAGGAAGCGTTATTCTTTGACTTTCTATTGTATTTTCAATGCGATTGCGATTTTGCTCACTTTCTATCAGTTTTTTTAATATTAAATAGGCCGTGAACAGTACAATAAGAGCAGGAAGAATATATTTGAGTATCTCCAGGATATCTGACATGTTAAAAAAGTTTTGTAATTTTTTCTTTACAATATTAAGCAAATTCTTATTAAAACCTTAATTTTATCACTTATTTACCCTAAATTATGTGAATACCATGGAACAAGTATCTCAAAGAATTGCAAATCTTTCTGAATCAGCCACAATTGCTATGAATCAGAAAAGTAAGGACCTTCAGGCACAGGGGGTTGATGTAATTAACCTGAGTGTAGGTGAACCTGATTTTTTTACTCCTGACCACATTAAAGAGGCTGCAAAAAAAGCCGTGGATGATAATTTTTCATTTTATTCTCCTGTACCCGGTTATCCTGACCTAAGGAAAGCTATTTCAGAGAAATTTAAAAGGGAAAATAATCTTACTTATGCACCTGAACAAATAGTCGTATCAAACGGGGCCAAGCATTCGCTTGCCAATGCTATTCTGGCGCTGGTTAATAAAGGAGACGAAGTAATCATTCCGGCACCTTATTGGGTTAGCTACGCTGAATTGGTTAAACTGGCTGAAGGGACCAATGTTATTCTGGATACAACTCTGGAAAATGATTTTAAGGTAACGGCTGAACAAATTGAAAAGGCAATTACCCCGAGAACAAAGGCATTGCTGTTATGCTCACCATCCAATCCCACTGGTAGTGTATACAGCAGGGAGGAGCTAAAAGCTATTGCTGATGTTGTTGCTCCTCATCAAAATATTTTTATCCTGGCCGATGAGATTTATGAACATATTAATTTTATAGGAAAGCATGAGAGTATTGCCCAGTTCGCATCTGTTTACGACAGGGTAGTAACTATCAACGGCGTTTCCAAGGCGTATGCCATGACAGGGTATCGTATCGGATATATGGGAGCCCCGGCCTGGCTGGCAAAAGCCTGCACCAAAATGCAGGGACAGGTGACCACAGGAGCTTCTTCTATTGCGCAAAGAGCCGCCATTGCAGCGCTAAATTCAGCTCCGGAAGTGACAGAGAAGTTCAGAACTGCATTCAAAAGAAGAAAAGATCTGGTGGTCAGACTCATTTCAGAAATACCAGGGGTGAAATCAAATGAACCTCAGGGTGCTTTTTATATTTTCCCTGATGTGAGTGCTTTTTACGGGAAAAAAGCAGGAGATAAAACCATTAATAATTCAACAGATTTTTGTCTTTATTTACTTGAAGAAGCTCATATAGCAACAGTTCCAGGAGAAGCATTTGGTGCACCTGATAATATTCGGATATCTTTTGCTACCTCAGATGAAAATCTGGAAAAAGCTTTAAAACAGTTTAAAGAAGCGGTAGCTGTTTTACATTAAAAGAAATATTAAGGGCCCTGACTATTTCAGGGCCTTTTTAGCTTCTTCAAGTTCATTGACTATCAGGCTCATATCCAGCGGCTTTACCAGGTAACTGAAAGCTCCTTTTTCCAGCGTCTTTTTTTTAATTTCATTATTTACACTTGCAGTAACAATAAGAACCTGTGGCGGAATACCTTTCTTCGGTTTTAGCACTTCCAATACTTCAAATCCATCCATCCCGGGCATGGAAAGATCCAGTAAAATGAAATGCGGATTGTGTTTTTTATTTAATTGTAATGCACTTTTTCCTCCACTTGCAAGAAGTACCTCATACCCGTGGTTTTCCAGCAGGTCCTTCAGCAATAGGTTGTTTACTGAGGAATCGTCCACTACTAATACTTTCCATTTTATATCTGATGACATGTAAATAATTTTAGAAAATCAATATAAATATAAAAAACAGACTGCTAATAATTTTTAAATTTAATACTTTTAAATTTTGCAACAATGTGTTTAATTGTTGTTCTGGTTAATGATCACGCTGATTTATATCATTCTTCTGCATGATGTGTTCCCGGAAAACTTTGGAATTAGTGCCAAAAAATTTTAATTATTCTAAGTTAAATGGATATCAATTGTTTGGATTGTGATCTCTGTGGAGGTTGTTTAAAGGGATTGAACAAAGAACAGATGGGAAGGCTTAGCAAAAGTGCGGTAAGAGTCTCTTTCAAACCCGGCGAAATTATACTCAAACAGGGAGCACTTGCCTCGCATATTATTCATCTTGTCAGAGGATATGCCCGGTTTTACCTGGAAACCGGAGATGGTAAAAACCTGATTGTGAAAATCCTGAAACCTCATGAATTTGCCGGTATAACCAGTTTGTATGCAAATAAACAATATTCCTTCTCACTGGCTTCGCTGGGAGAAACCCAGGTTTGCCTGTTCGAAAAATCGGTTTTTTTATCATTAATTCAGGAAAATAATGTCTTTTCCAATGTTATAAATCAATGGTATTGTGAGAGCCACCAACAGGTGTTGGGTAAATTGAAGATTTTTGGCAGTCGTCAGCTGCATGGGCGGGTGGCTGATTCCTTATTATATCTGGCAGATGAGGTGTTTCATAGTGACCGTTTTAACCTGATGCTTTCCCGTAAAGAGTTTGCTGAACTGGCAGGGACATCCAAAGAGGGCTTAATCAGAATTTTATCTGAAATGCGTAATGACAAGATTATCAACCTTAATGACAGAGAGGTGGAGATTATTAAAAGAGATTTACTGGAACGAATCAGACAAATTGGCTAAACTATTCCAAACAAAAGAGAGCGCCTGCTAAAAAGCGCCCTCTAAAATTTCATTATTCGGAACTGATCAAATTTATATCAATCTATTCTTCAGTTACTTTTTCATAATATTGATTGAGCTTGCTGTTATCGTTCCTGCCCTGTTTTGTGTTTTTTAACCGGGATTTGAAACTTGTTCCTGTTGAACCTCCGGTCTTGAAGAATGAAACGGTTTCTTTAAGCTGTTCAGCCTGTGCTGATAATTCTTCCGACCCGGTAGCCATTTCTTCGGAAGCAGCAGCGTTTTGCTGAGTTATCTGATTGAGTTGTTGCAATGCATTATTGATTTGATCGGCACCTGAGTTTTGTTCCATACTGGCTGCAGTAATTTCCTGAACCAGGCGTGCTGTTTTTTCTATTTCAGGCAGCATTTCATTGATGAGTTTCGCTGATTCATTTGTTGCATTAACACTTGTTTTTGACATCATTTCGATCTCACCGGCAGCAATTTTGCTTCGTTCAGCAAGTTTTCTTACCTCGGCGGCAACAACTGCAAATCCTTTACCGTGTTCCCCCGCCCTGGCTGCTTCAACGGCTGCGTTTAACGCAAGTATGTTAGTCTGGAATGCAATGTCATTGACAATAGCAATTTTTTCGGCGATGTTGCGAATAGATAAAAGGCTCTCTTCTGAGGCATCCTTTACTCGTTTCATTCCTCCACTCGATGACATTGCAATTTTTTCTGTTTGTCTTGAATTTTCTGCATT
>DASQZP010001146.1:0-3475 GCA_035638655.1 Bacteroidales bacterium | reverse complement strand
ATATCCTGCTTTGAGCCATTTTTTGAGGATCGATTTATTCACGGGTAAATTATCAATCATCCATTTGTGGCTTATTTCATCAAAACAGGCTTTGATGTCAGCTTCAAATATCCATTCAGCCGAGACTTTTCTGCAGAGCATCAGAAAGCATTGAGCAATGGCATCGTTGCAGGAGCGTCTTGGTCTGAACCCGTAGGAATTTGGGTCTGCTTTTGCTTCTGCGAAAGGTTCAAGAGCAATTGCGTAGAGTGTTTGCATTGCCCTGTCTTTCAGGGTGGGCAACACCCTTCTTAACTGCACTCCATCACAAACAGGAGTTGGGATCTGTAAGGATAATTCATCCTTTTCATCCGCAGTGCAACCAAGAGTTTCAGGTCCTGAAAGCCCGGAAGTTCGGTGGCAGGTTGATCCTGTCCCTCCAGGAAACTGAACTGGGCAGCTTTGGAGTTCCCGCAGACTGGACTGATTATTTCTCATCAGACACTCCTTTAACAGGTGACGCGAATGAATATATTTCTGCCTCAGCTCTTTTGGCTCTCTGCGAAATGGTGAAAAATTTAGACAAATAGTTCATATTCTAATATTTAATTATTACTTTTCGGAACACTTATATAAGTAACCAGATTTGTAATGACAATATCAACAAATGAACTCAGAAAAAAAAGACAGGAACTGATTGATCAACTGAAGATATCCGATGGTAAAATCATGCGAGGCTCTGTCATCGAAAGTTATAAAAAGTGCGGAAAGCCTGGATGTAAATGTGCAACAGGCACCGGTCATGGTCCTAAATATTCCATGACAGTTAATTTTCCTAAACGCAGACCTGAAAATGATTATATCCCGCTGGAATATGTCACCCAGGTAAAGGAATACGTTTCCAACTATCACCAGTTCAAGAAGGTCATCGAAGAGATCTGCATGATCAACCGTGAACTTCTCAAAAGGCGTGAAGAACTGTAAAATAAGGTAAGATGGAACCGCTGATCATTGATATATCGGATAAGATAGAAGAACTGGGAATATTATTTGCCAATCTGTTAGAGAATTGTCCCCTTAATGATAACTTAAACAATAATGTTCATGAACAGCAAGATCCAATCTCATCACCTGCAGAAAACTGCATTTGTTTACCTCAGGCAATCGACCATGTACCAGGTTATACACAACCAGGAGAGCACCGAGCGGCAATATGCCCTCAACCAGAAAGCCATCGATTATGGATGGAGCCCTTCAAAAGTCCAGGTATTGGATGGGGACCTGGGCCGTTCGGGCAGCAATACTGCCGGACGGGAAGACTTCAAAACCATGGTAGCGGAAGTATCAATGGGCAAAGCCGGAGCTATATTTGTACTGGAAGCCTCACGGCTTTCCAGAAGTTCTGCCGATTGGAACCGGTTATTGGAACTTTGTTCTCTTACCCAAACCCTGATCATCGATCAGGACGGCTGCTACGACCCGGCGCAGTTCAACGACCAGTTGTTGCTGGGATTGAAGGGCACCATGTCGCAGGCAGAACTTCATCTAATAAGGGCCCGCCTGTATGGCGCAAAGATCAACAAAGCCAAGAAAGGTGAACTAAAGTTTCCTTTACCTGTTGGATATGTCCACGATGACCTGGGCAATATCACTTTTGATCCTGATGCACAGGTACGTCATGTCATTCAAATGGTGTTTGATCTTTTCAAAGAAAAGCATAGTGCCTATGCTGTGGTCCAACACTTTGGAAGAAACAATATAAAGTTCCCTAAAAGATCTTATGGCGGAAGATGGAAAGGCAAACTGATATGGGGAAAGGTCACCTATGAAAGGATCCTTTCCCTCTTATCCAATCCATTTTACGCCGGTGTATATACCTGGGGACGCTATAAAAGTTTCAAAAGTATCAATCCGAACGGAGAGATTGTTACCAAACAACGTCTGCTCCCCATGGAGGAATGGCCTGTAATGATCAAAGACCATCACTGTAAGTACATCTCTTTCCAGAACTTTGAAGACAACAGGCAACAATCGCAGATGAATAAAACAAACAGCGTGACAAACCCCCTTAGCGGTCCGGCCAGAGAAGGTATGACTTTATTACAAGGATTAGTATACTGCGGTATCTGCGGCCGCAGAATGACCATCCGGTATACTGTCAATAAACAGTGTGTACCAACCTATGAATGCAACTGGAGAAAAAGACAGGGAATGACTCACACCAGTTGTTTCAGCTTCAAGGCTAAAGTTGCTGATCCGGTAATTGAAAAGATCGTGGTAGACATTCTAACACCTTCCAACTTATCCATTGCCATCAATGCCCTGAACCAGATAGAAAAACGGCATATATCCATGAACAGGCAATGTGAGATGAATATCCAACGGAGTCAATATCAGGCGGATCTGGCCCAACGCAGATTTGAACAGGTTGATCCGGCAAACCGGCTTGTTGCTGCATCCCTTGAAAAAAGCTGGAACCAGGAACTGGAAAGACTGGCCGCTGCCCAAAAGGAATATCAGGACTATCTCAGCAGGCAGGAAAAGGAATTCCCTGCTGCCAAAAAGAAAGAGATCACGGCTCTTGCTTCCCGTATCCCTGAACTCTGGAAAAAAACCACCAACATAAAAGACAAAAAACGTATCATCAGGCTGCTGATCAGTGATATTACCGTGACCAGGGATAACGATAAGAAAAAACTGATGCTAAACCTTCGCTGGCAGACCGGGCAGACCCAACAGCTTTGTGTCAGTCTTCCTCCAAGCGCTCCTGATAAAACCCGATATCCAAGCGAAATAGTAGATCAGGTACGTGAACTTACTTTGCGCTATGGAGATGATAAAATAACTGTGAAGACTCTAAACAGCCAAAGTATTTTAAGCGCAACAGGAAAACCTTTTACCAAGGATATGATCAAATGGATCAGGTACAAATACAAGATTGACAAACCGCTTATAAGGGAGGAGCACGAGTTTACTGTTCCGGAAATCAGAAAAATGTTCAGCGTTTCCAGGCACATGGTTTATTATTGGGTAAGCAGAAAATATGTTCAAATCAGAAGGACCCCAAATTGCATCCTGATAAGGATCACCCCTGACAAACGGCTTGAACTCCACCAAATCATAGATAATTCTTACAAAGCAAACTGCAGACTGGTAACAGCTTAAGATATACTGGTACAGTTTTCAAGTGAAGGAAAGAATCAAGCACTTGGCAAAGTAGTCAACTTTGGTTAAAACATCTGGTCTATTAATATCCTCATCATTCAAATGAAAATATGGAATCTATCCGTATATTTGTTCCGGCAAGTACATTCCAACATAAAACTGTAATAAAAAGTAGTATGAAAGCAACATCGGGATACCGAGCAGGCGCTTGCCGCCTGATGCTTTATCTATTTCAACGCCCAATACAGCTTGTGGCTGATATGTGCCATTTTTAATAGATTCAATGATGAAAGTACGATTTTCTGCCATAAAGGCATTCAGCTCGCCTACT
>DASQZP010001145.1:0-4921 GCA_035638655.1 Bacteroidales bacterium | reverse complement strand
GTTTTGTACCACTTTATATCTTCTTCCTTACAGGGTAAGTAGTTTTTTTCAATTGCTTTGACTACTGTGGTGGGAAGTGCTCTCTTTTTAACTTCGGTTTGCTGGAAATTACTGATGTCGCCGATATTTTTTCCCAAGGCGTCGTAATAGAGGGTTCGGTTTTTACCATTCCTATTTATGACCACTTCGAAATGTTTCTTATTGTCGTCAAAATCACGCACCACCATTTGGTTATTGGATACTTTCCAGTCCGGATATTCTTCCTGTATAGTAGCCATGACAGACGTTGGCATTCGCACATCTGTCATGATGGTTTCGGAATGCATTAGTTTTCCATTACGATCATAGACCGCCTCACAGCTGATATTTTTGCCAGAAGCCTTGGCGATATAATAATCGATTTGATCTGCTTCGCTGGAGATAAACCATTGGATTTGGTCTTTACATGGTAGATAATTTTGTTCAACGGCTGAGATAACCTGAGCAGGCACATCCTTTTTTGTCACCTCAGTCTGTTGGGCATTCAGAATGCTGGTCGCAAAAAGAATTAAAAAGAAAGTCACTGCCACAGATATCCACCGTCGCCAATGTTCGGTCTTTGAAAATGTTTTCATAACTCCACCTCATTTCGGGATATATTAGTATGCTGTTCAAAACAGTAGCGTATTTCGCTAATTACACTTAATAATACCTTATTAGTACCTGGTTGTGTTTAGGGGGAATTAGTTAAGTGTTGTGGTAGAAATTACTACAATAAGTGCATGATAATATTATGCTTGCTGGTCTTTGGCGAGTCTGTTGGTAAGGGGGGGGCGGTAAGCATAACGCAAATTGTCCGGCAAAATTTTTGTAATTCAGATATTAATAAATGGAACAATTGTAGGCGGCAAGCCGAATAGCTATTGGAATAGCTGAGCAGTTATTTTATCGAGCTCTATTGTGATTCATTGGGGAGGGAAATTGCGAAATTTTGAGATTGCCTTAGTTGTAAAATGATCATTGTTTTTGTGCTTGTTTTGCATTAACTATTTCATAGCGGCAAAGGTTAATTTTCATTAAATCTTACCACGTGGATTCTATCCTAAAAGAAAGCGACAAGCAGCGTTGGCAAGAAGGACATCACAATCAAGCATATGAAATTCTGGGTTCCCATCTGACGAATGAGGGAGTATATTTTGCTGTTTGGGCCCCGCATGCCCACAGCGTTAGTGTGGTTGGCGAATTTAATAACTGGGACGGCCGTGAGAATCCCATGGAAAAAGATGAGTCCACCGGCATATGGACTACCTTTATTCCGGATATGGAGCACTGGGCACTGTATAAGTATGAGCTCAAAACAGCTGAGGATTCGCCCCCGTTTTTGAAGTCCGATCCCTATGCCCACGTCATGGAAGTCCGCCCAAAGACGGCCTCGCTGGTCTACAGTCTGGAAGAGTTTGACTGGCAGGATGACGAATGGATAGCCAACCGTGAAGATAATCAATCGTTTCAGAAGCCCATTTCTATTTACGAAGTACACCTGGCTTCATGGCGACGTAAGGGCGATGACAATAACGAATATCTGACCTATCGCGAACTTGCGGATGAGCTGATACCTTATGTGAAAGACAGCGGGTTTACCCATATTGAATTGATGCCGATAGCCGAGCATCCTTATGATCCCTCATGGGGATACCAAATTACGGGTTATTTTGCACCTACCAGCCGCTTCGGTGAACCCAAGGATTTTATGTACTTTATCAATGAGTGTCATAAGCACAATATTGGCGTGATTATGGACTGGGTGCCTGCTCATTTCCCCAAAGATGAATTCGGACTGCAGATGTTCGATAGTACCCCGCTGTATGAGTATAGTGATCCCAAAAAAAGGGAACAGAAAGACTGGGGGACCCACGTTTTTGACTACGGGAAGCCGGGAGTCCGGAATTTCCTGCTTTCGAACGCCCAATTCTGGTGCGAGAAGTTTCACAGCGACGGGCTGCGCGTAGACGCCGTGGCCTCGATGCTCTATCTGGACTATTCCAAAGGGCCCGGAGAATGGACGCCCAACAAGTACGGAGGCAATGAAAACCTGGAGGCCATTAACTTTCTGAAGGATTTTAACAGCACTATTCACGGTGAATTCCCCGGTATTCTTACTTTTGCCGAAGAATCGACCGCATGGCCTGGAGTCACCACACCGGTGCACCACGGCGGGCTGGGATTTGACTATAAATGGAATATGGGGTGGATGAACGATACGCTGGATTATATCAAAAAAACCTCCGATGAGCGGAAGCATAATCCGAACAAGATTACCTTTCCGATGATGTACAACTACTCGGAAAATTACGTGCTCCCGCTCTCCCATGATGAGGTTGTGCACCTTAAAAAACCGCTGGTTTGGAAGAGTTCCGGCACCGATCCCGAAAAGTTTGCTAACTTACGACTACTGTTCACCTATTTATATGGTCATCCCGGTAAAAAACTGCTGTTTATGGGCGGTGAATTTGCCGAAAGCAGCGAATGGGCAGAAGACCGAGGGTTACACTGGCACCTGTTGGATTATGATCGTCACCATGGGGTTAAAAACTTGGTGGATGACTTAAACGATCTCTATACCGGTGAGCCTTCGCTTCACCAGATGGATCGCGACAGCGATGGGTTCGAGTGGATCGAGTTAGGGCGGCGTACCGATTCCCTATTTGTCTTTTTGCGCAAAGCTCAGGATCCATCTGATCACCTGCTATTTGTGCTTAACTTCTCGGACCAAAAGATCGATGATTATCATCTCGGGCCTTTTGAGGGCGTTCAGTATCATCTGATCTTCAACAGCGATTCGGAATATTATGGAGGTTCCAATAATGGGGGACATTTTGGCCAGGGAAACGAGCAGCACGTATGGCTGGACCCCTATTCTGCACTGATTCTGAAGCCGGCTGACAAAATGAATGATTTTTAGCAGTGTACGCTAGTTCGATTTGGTTTAACAACAAAGATACGTACTGACTTTATTAACAGGTTGCATTTTAGTATCTTTGGTCGTTTAATTTGTCAAAATTATAATGCTCAATGGCTTTTAAGCTAAATCATCTCCCGACACGTACCGAAAAACCACGCGAAAAAGGAATGACGCTTGTCCTCGATAAAGGATTGAGCGTCAGGCAGGTTGAGGATTTTTGCAAATCTTGTTCGAATTACATCGACATTGTAAAGCTCGGATGGGGAACCAGCTACGTCACCCAGAATCTGGAAGAAAAGCTGGCGGTCTATTCCGAAGCTGATATTCCGGTTTATTTTGGCGGAACATTATTCGAGGCCTATGTGCTTCGTGATCAGCTCGATGCTTATATGGAGCTGCTGGACCGATTCAATATCGAACATGCCGAAGTTTCTAATGGTACAATCTGGCTTTCCGACCAGCGGAAAGTTGAGATTATCCAGAAGATGAGTAAGCATTTTACCATCCTGTCGGAAATTGGAAGTAAAAATCCCAATGATATTATTCCTCCTTACAAATGGGTTAAGATGATTGAGCGTGAGCTGGAAGCCGGTGCCTGGAAAATTATCTGCGAAGCTCGTGAAAGCGGCACCGTAGGCGTATTTCGACCTAACGGCGAGGTACGATCCGGTCTTATCGACGAGATTGCTGACCAGGTGCCTGTGGAAAACCTGATTTTTGAGGCTCCTCAAAAAGAACAGCAGGTGTGGTTTATTCGCAAATTCGGAAGTAATGTAAACTTGGGAAATGTCCAGCCCTCCGAGGTTATTCCCGTAGAAACATTACGGCTTGGTCTGCGAAGTGATACGCTCTTTGATTTCTATTCTCTGGATGATGAAGAAATGGACCAGCTTTATCTAAACAAGGATGAAAGCGAGTCTGACGAATAAATAAAATTACAACGAATTCATTAGTACCACATATTTATGAAAGTTTTATACGCTGCTGCTGAGATATCTCCTTTTGCCCGAATGACTCACACTGCCGATTTGCTGCGTTTTCTACCGGCATCGCTGCAAGACAAGGGGTATGAGATTCGGATTCTGCTTCCCAAATACGGCACCATTAACGATCGTCGGAACCGACTACATGAAGTGATCCGGCTTTCGGGCATCGAAGTGGAAGTGGGTGACAAAGTAGAAAGTATGCGTATTAAGGTGGCCAGCATTCCCAATGCCAAGCTACAGGTATATTTCCTGGATAATGATACGTATTTCAACCGCAAGGCCATGTTCATGAATCCGGAAACTAATGAGCATTATGATGATAACGATGAACGTATCGTCTTTTACAGCAAGGGTGTGCTCGAAACCGTAGCAAAACTTGGCTGGGAGCCGGATATTATTCACTGCCATGACTGGCCTGCCGGACTTATTCCCCTGCTCGCTAAAGAGAAATACAACGAACTGGATCTTTTTAAAGACACCAAGGTTATTTACAATATCCACCATCCTGAAAACAATGGTATCTTTAATAAAAAGATCCTTGATCTCCTCGGTTTGCCCGATTCTTTTGATCGAGACAATCTTCTTGAAGGTGACAACGTTGACTTACGAACGCTCGGTATGATGTTCAGCGATTATGTGGTTACCGGTAATCATATCACCGACCAGCTGGACGATATCGTTGAGAAGCTTGGCATTGAACCTCGAAAAATTCAGGGTTCTCCGGAAGATGTATCCGAACAATTTGCCGCTTACTACGACGAAATCGCCGGGACCGAGGAAGAAACCGAAGAATCCTAAATTAACAGCAGTATTTCGTTGCACAATTTCATGTACAGTTCCTGTCGAAACCTAAGCAGTTTCTGCTTAGTACTATTTGTGGGTTCCTTATTGGTGTTAAGCAGTTGTGAGAACCCCGGTTCCGTGGGATCCGGTATCACCAAGCCCGACGCAGAAATCTCTAATGATACGCTTTATATCCAGAATATGAGTGCGG
>DASQZP010001144.1:0-8729 GCA_035638655.1 Bacteroidales bacterium | reverse complement strand
TGAAGTAAGAAAAACAGTATATGATAATATTCAGTTACCCGCCGTTTTCATGGCATACAGAATGCCAGCTGAGGGGACTAAAGATTACTACGCGCTTAGTATGTTGCAGACATTGCTATCCGGAGGAAAGAGTTCACGTTTATATAAAGCGCTTGTAGATGAGCAGCAAAAAGCGCTGCAGGTAGCTGCTTTTCCTTATGCACTGGAAGACGGTGGAATATTCATTTTGCTGGGTCTGGCGAATATGGGGGTTAAATTACCCGATCTTGAGAAGGCGATTGAAATCCAAATTGATTCAGTTAAAAGAAATGGTTTAACAGAAAAAGAATTTCAAAAACTTCAGAATCAGACAGAAACAGATTTTGTGAGTCAAAACTCTACTCAGGAAGGAATTGCCCAGAGTCTGAATAATTATTATACATTTTTCGGAAATCCGGATTTGATAAATACTGAAATTAACCGCTATCTTGCTGTCACCCGGGAAGATATTGTAAGAGTTGCCAAAAAATACCTTACCAGGGATAACCGGGTAGTTCTATATTATTTACCTAAATCAGCAGAAAACAAGGAGGAAAAATAAAATGAGAAAATATATATTGTTATTCATCCTGACTATATCAGTTATTTGGCCTGTTACAGGACAGGTTGACCGCAGTGTGCCCCCCCCACCGGGACCGGCGCCGGTAATTAAAATTGCCGAATATGAGTCTTTTACCCTTCCCAATGGCTTACAGGTGTTCGTTGTTGAAAACCACAAGATACCCAGGGTTTCCTACTCTTTGGTTTTTGATCATGATCCGGTTTCAGAGGGAAAGGATGCAGGATATGTTAGCATGACAGGAGATTTGCTTGGTACAGCAACGGCTACCCGTACAAAAGATCAGATTGATGAAGCAATTGATTTTATCGGAGCTTCTCTTAGCACTTCAGCAAATTCTGTATATGCCTCTTCACTTAAGAAACACAATGAAGAACTTTTGGATGTGTTTTCTGATGTTGTGCTGAACGCACGATTTAAACAAGATGAGCTTGATAAACTAAAAACTCAGTATAAATCAGGCCTTGCTGCTTCTAAAGATGATGCAAATGCCATTTCATCAAGAGTGACTGATGTGCTTGTGTACGGAAAAGATTTTCCTTATGGGGAGGTAGAAACTGATGCTTCTATTGACAATATTGATCTCGATATGTGCAAGAACTATTATACTAATTATTTACGTCCAAACGATGCATTTCTTGCCATAGTAGGAGATATTACACTGAAAGAAGCCAAAAAGATCATTCCGGAATATTTCAGTAAATGGGAGAAAGGCCCTGTTCCCTCTCAAACATTTAATCTCCCAAAACCGCCAGAAAGTACAAAAGTGGCAATTGTTGACCGGCCAAGTGCTGTTCAGTCAGTTATCACGGTTTCTTATCCGGTTCAACTTGAAATTGGAAGTCCCGACTATATTCCGGCAAAAGTTACCAATACAGTATTGGGAGGAGGAACATACAGACTATTTGATAACCTGCGGGAAAAACACGGGTATACCTATGGCTCCTATTCCTCCCTGAACGGAGACAAGCTAATTGGTAAATTCATGGCATTTGCCAATGTCAGCAATGCTGTAACAGATAGTTCGATCTACCAGATCCTTTATGAAATGAAAAGGCTGGATACAGAGAAAGTACCTGATAAAGAACTGGAAAGGGTGAAAAATAATATGTCTGGCAATTTTGCGCTCTCGCTCGAAAGACCTCAGACTGTTGCAAGCTTTGCCCTGAATACCGCCCGTTATAATCTGCCGAAAAACTATTATTCCAATTATCTTAAGAATCTTTCCGCAGTAACTCCGGACCAGGTACTGGCTATAGCTAAAAAATATATTCTGCCCCAGCATTCAAATATACTGGTTGTAGGAAAAGCTGATGAAGTAGCTGAAAAGATCAAACATTTCAGCAAAGACAACTCCATTACCTATTATGATATTTATGGAAATCCATACAATCCCTCTGCAAAAGCCCAGGCTGTGCCGGCAGGAATGACAGCTCAGAAGGTGATTGACCAGTATATAGATGCTATCGGGGGAGAGAAAAACCTCAAAAAGATTAAGGACATCACGGTAAAATTATCCATGGAAATGCAGGGTATGAGCATGAACCAGGTAATATATAAAAAGGTTCCTGATAAATATGCCATGGAAATGTCGATGAACGGAAACACCATCCAAAAGATTGTTTTTGACGGAACCAGTGGAAAAACATCTGGCATGCAGGGAAATGCTGATCTAACTGAAGATCAGATTGCAAATTTGAAATACAACAATATACCGATTGTTCCCGATATTCAATATAGCGATGAAGGATATAAGCTTGAATTAAAAGGTATGGAAGAGGTTGACGGACAAAAAGCATATAATATCATGGTAACCACACCGGATGGAAATCAACAGCAAGAGTATTACTCACTTGATACCGGTCTTAAATTACGGACAGTCAGCACAATGTCTACTCCGCAGGGAGAAATAACGCAGACTGTTGATTACAGCAATTATAAAGAAGTTGACGGTGTAAAGTTTCCTTTTGCTTTAAAACAATCTGTCGGACCCCGAAGTTTCGATCTCAAAGTTGACAGCATTACTGTTAACTCTGATCTGCCGGATGATACTTTTAAATAAAATTTATTAAACCTCCATAAAATGAAAAACCGGCTGCATATAACACTGCAGCCGGTTTTTTACAACCCTGTGAAACAAAAAAGGTCGTCTTTATTTTTCTATAAGATTAAATCTAACATCCAGTAATGAACGAAAAATTGAGCCCTGATCAAACATCAGCTCATCACCCTTTTCGTAGTACCAGTTTACTTCTACATCATGCCCCCGCTCCTGCATTTTCTCGGCAATAATTAATAAATTCATTAAAGAGCGGTTTGAACTGCTGTTTACATATTCCAGTAAAATATTGATCTTTGTACTCTTTTCCGGATTATGAGTATATTCAAAAAAAGCATTGATCAGTTTTTCAAAAAAAGCAGGTGATTTTTCAGATATTGACCTTCCTTTTATGTTAATAATTCCCCCTCCAAATGTAATGTCGGGATGATATCGGGAATCGCTTAAATTATTATCAAGCATATAAACAAAGAGTTTAACAATAAAGTAATAAGCTCAAAAGTAAAATTTGCATATTGCTTAATATCAAGCTTATAATACAAATTTTTATAATAAAATTCCTGTTTTTCTGTTATCCAAGAGAGTATACGAGAATAAAAAAATAAGTTGTAGGTAAACATATGATATTTCTTACCGTTTACATGATAAACACATCACCTGTTCCATTAGCAGACTGTTAATTATTTTATCTGAAATGATTTATGAATCTTATTATTAATTACAGATAGTAGAATAAATTCAGTATAATTGAGTATCATGAATGGAATTGTAGTACTTTGGACATATTATTAGAAGCCAGATACTACGATGAATAGTGGGCTCTTCCAATAATAATTGTTTTTTAAACAGGTAATTAAATTTGTAATATTATTAATTCATTTTATGTCAAAAAGAGAACATACGTATTTTGGTAAATTCAGAAAAGATGCTGAAAATATTGTAAACGACAGGCGGAAAATGAGCTGGCTGCTGTCAAAAGCTAAGACGAAGATTGTAGAAAACAGGGGCGTGCTCAGGAAAGTCCGTGAAAAAATCACTCTTTCGATTAGTCTCTTAAAGGATTATACAGCTGGTCGTTACAGAGATATTCCCAGAAGTAATATACTCCTGATTATAGCCGGATTGCTTTACCTGGTCTCTCCTGTTGATGCAATTTTTGATTTTCTGCCTGGAGGATTCATTGATGATGCAACCGTACTTATTTGGGTATTTAGCCTGATACAGGAAGAACTCGATAATTATGCTGTCTGGAGAATGCAGCAGGAAATATCAATAGATAAATAGCGGACAAATA
Organism: Bacteroidales bacterium; assembly: GCA_035638655.1. Classification (GTDB taxonomy): domain Bacteria; phylum Bacteroidota; class Bacteroidia; order Bacteroidales; family DASQZP01; genus DASQZP01. Next base: position 4,778 of record DASQZP010001144.1, on the reverse strand, counting down.
TTTAAAACATGAAAACAATCAAATTAAAAATACATCTCTATGCTTCGTCAGAAGATATTTATAATGCACTTACCAATTCCTTTGCTGTGTCTTTATGGACCGGTCTGCCGGCAACCATGGATGATAAAGAGGGCACAGAATTTTCGCTCTGGGAAGGTGATATTGTAGGAAGAAATATTGAGATGATACCAAACGAAAAAATTGTGCAGGAATGGTACTTCGGGGACCAGGAAGAACAATCAATTGTGACTATAAAACTGCATAAATCAGAAGAAGGTACCCAGCTTGAGGTAATCCACACCAATATTCCGGATGATGATTATGCTGATATGCTTTATGGCTGGAAAAATTATTACCTGGGTTCTTTAAAAGAATTTTTCGATAAATAAAACCTGTTTATACCATATCATATTGTTGTTCCTGTTTAGTACCACGTTGTATATTTGAGCACATTATTTTCACAATCAAGGATGCTAAAAGTCAGACATCCCTCACATTCTTTATGGAGTTTTCTGTAAAGCCTGACTTTTTGCGACAGGTTGAGGTATAATGTTTTTATATCTTCATGAGCGACATACATTTTTATTTCCGGCTTCCGGTGGTCGCTTACATCTGTATCCTGTTTTACCGGATATATTGCAATCCTGGTATTTGCATACTCAAGCAAAGAAAATGCATTCCCATCATTATTCGAGGAAAGCGGAATACTTTCGAATCCAAGATAATCACAATAAAAACGTGTAGTAAGAATTGCACTATTTACTTGAAGAATTTTATATTCTTCTGAAGTAGCAGTCCCTTTAGGCGTATTATTAATTTTCTTCATCACTGTCATTATTTTGCCCAAAAATAATTATCAATAGATGAAGACTCCAGACATATTCGGTAAAATTGGAATCTTTACCGGTAAAACAGGAAATCAGTTGGTCAGAAGGTATATAAAAGAAACAGAAAAAGTAAAGTTAGAATTGGAGAATAATTTAATTCCCTAACTCCTTGAAGGGCGCTGCGATTTTTCCTGGTTAAAGTGCTCGAGAATTTTATCGGTTATTTCCGGTGCCTTTTCTGAAATCGAATATAAATCATATAATAATTGTTCCATTTGTTCCTTTAAGAATTCATTTTCTTCAGTTATCATGAGGTTTTTTAAATCCTGTTGAAGATAATCTCTGTAGTGATTCAACAATTTTGTATGAACAGATGAAAAATTATTTGGTTTATTATCCATGACGCAAATTGTTCCAAAAATTTCCCCATCCGGCCAATGAATCGGCAAACCCAGATAGGAAGTAATATTTCCGGGAGAATCCGCTAAATGACGCCAGTGCTTATCGGCATGAAGGTTATAAACATGCAGCAATTCATTATTTCCCATTACTGTCTCACAAAAAAGGCCGGTTCCCAGGTTGAGCTGATCATTTTCAATAAATGGATTATCTGCATTTCTTGAACCAAGAAATACTTCAAGCTTTTCAGGAATAACCTGCATAATTAAACCAGATGAAACGTTAAAAGTATCAGCAAGTAAATCAGCCAGCTCCTGCCAGCTGATAATCATTTCATCTGAAATATCCGGCTTTATCCTTGAGGTAATAGAAATCTTCTGAATTTTCGGCTCCCCGGATACTTTCACTTCAGCAAACATTTTGCTTTCTTTCTCTTTCATGGCTGTTTTGAGGTTTCTTTATAAGAGAACGAACTCATTAATTAAAAGTTACATATTAAGGAATTTTTCTATAAACAGGCAGGAAAATGTTTATTACCAAATTTATTTTTCCCTTTTAACAGTCAGTATTTTCTGGTGGTGAATATGTTAATAATTATCTTTGTCTACCCGGATAAAATAAATTCTTTATGGCAGAAAATACATCAAAGGACAGGTATAAAATCAAAGAAACTTTTACGATGTCGGTTGAGAAAATTAACATGTACGCGATTATGTTCCTGTTTCCTTTGTTATTGTTTTTTTCATTGCCTTATGTGCTGATTTGGAGTTTTGATGTTTTTAAAACCGGGTTCAGTGACTTTATTGGATGGAAATTATTGCCTGTAATACTTGGAGGAATACTAATACACGAGGGATTACACGGATTAGCACTTGTTATTCTGACCAAAGGAAAGAACCGGGTTATATTTGGATTTAATAAAGAATTATTAGCCCCTTATGCCCATTTTAAAGGTCCGGTAAGGGCCTGGCAATACATGATAATAAGCGCATTACCTGGTGTGGTTCTTGGTTTATATCCTTTAATTTACAGTTTAATAAACGGGAATACATACTTTCATTTCTTTGGTTTACTTTTTACCTGGTCGGCCGCCGGTGACCTGTTTTCCATAATAGCAATAAGTCGTTATCCATTTCAAACAATAGTCCGGGATCATCCTGATACGTTAGGTTTTTATGTATTGGAAGAAAATACTGAATAGAAAGTTTTCAAAGAAAGATAAAATTTCAGGGAACAGGGTCATAACCGTGTCCACCCCATGGATTACAGGAAAGTATTCTTTTAAGAGAAAGCCAGCCTCCTTTGAAAGGACCATGTTTCTTTATTGCCTGTATACTGTATGTCGAGCAGGTTGGGGTATACCTGCACGAAGGACCAAGCAGGGGAGAAATAGTATACTGATAAATCTTCACTATTCCGATAAATATATAGCTAAGTGTTTTTTTCATTTTTACTTCATTAACCGAGCTATGATAATGCCAATACGTTTTTCAAAAATTTGATAAGGTAACACCTCTCTGCCGATATAGTTCAGCATTAATAGCATCGTTTTATTTTCCCTGGTTAATTTTTCATTCAGGGCATTTTTCTGTAACCTGAATGCTTCACGGATTCTTCTTTTAATAAGATTTCTCTGAACGGCTCTTTTATAAAGTTTGCGGGAAACGCCAAAAATTACTTTTGCTCCTGGATCCTTTTCTCCCTCAATGATCAGAAGAGTAACCCTGAACGGATATTCTGTCCGGGATTTACCAGCAGAAAAGAGTTTTGCAATATCTTTTTTGCTACAAAGACGTTCACTTTTTTTTAACGGAAACCGGGACAATTTTATTTTATTATCAAAAAGAAGCTGTATCCCTCATCCTTATGGTCAATAAATAACCTAAAAAAGATGGATACAGCTCCAAAGAATATTAATTTTCTATTTTTTACAATTCTTATTATGCTCTTTGATAAAAAGTTCAAGAGCCATGGTCATTGAGGGAGCCTCAGGCATAGGAGCCTGTATGTCGAGTCTCAAACCGGCATCTTTAACAGCCTTGGCTGTAGCAGTACCAAAAGAGGCTATTTTTGTGTCGTTTTGCTTGAACTCAGGAAAATTATGAATCAAAGATTTAATTCCTGAAGGACTGTAAAAAACAAGCACATCATAATTTACATCAGAAAGATCTGACAAATCACTGCTGACAGTACGATAAAGAATTGCTTTTGTAAATTTAATCTTATTTTTCTCCAGGATTTTTGGAATATCTCTTTTATGTGCATCTGAAAGGGGTACCAGAAATTTTTCATCCTTGTGCCTGGTAATCACATCCATCAAATCCTGGATCCGGCCTTTACCAAAAAATATTTTTCGTTTTCGATAAACAATGTATTTCTGCAGATAGAAAGCAATGGCTTCTGAAACACAGAAATATTTCATTGAGTCCGGCACAGTTAGCCGGGTTTCTTCACAAATTCTAAAAAAATGATCAACAGCAGTTTTGCTGGTAAAAATCACAGCCGAATGAGCCAAAATATCAATCCTGGCTTTCCTGAAATCTTTGGCAGATACTCCTTCAACCTGAATAAAAGGTCTGAAATCAATTTTCAGATTGTTCTTTTCTGCCAGCTCATGGTAGGGCGATTTTTCATTTTCCGGCTGAGGTTGCGATACTAAAATTTTCTTGATTTTCAAGGTGCGAGATTTTAGTTAAACATATCAGTCTACAAATCAGCTTTGTACGAACGAAAGAAAGTATTTGTAAAACAGTAAAATCGGTAATATTTCGAGGGTACAAAGGTACAAAATCAAATAAAATATTAAAACTTCTTTTCGAAGAATAATCCTGAAACTTCTGCCTATCCGAAGTATATAAAAGAAAATAACCATCAATAGTCCCATGTATACAAGGGGAACACTAATGTGTCGGGAAGTAAATGCAATTCCTGCAACTACAGGAAGCAGTACCAGTCCGATTGATTTATTAAAAAGAAAAACGTTATGCAGATACTCTTTAAATTCTTTTTGCTTTGCAAAGATAAAGCCTACTGTATAAACTGCGATATACCGAAAGACAATTAAACCAAAAACAAGTGCGGTGGAAAACAGATAAAGGGAGAAACCTTCACGAATACCCACACTGATGTCAAAATAGTTGAAAAGCTGATAGACAAACAATCCGCTTATCAGCACAAAAATAGTATTTAACACAAAGGATATCCGCTGTAAAAGAATATTGTTGTCCCTGAAAAGTTTGGCCGCTGTCTGATAAGTAAAAAGAGAGTTAATGATCTGCACCAGATAACGGGTAAAAAATATTCTTACCCAGGCCAGCATCACAAAACTTCCCAGTATAATCGCAAGAATCCAATCGCCGGAATGCTCATTACGGACTGCCGGAAGGATATGCACCGGTGTTTGTTGCACGGTGCTATTAGTTGCCGGACTGGCTTCTTTATAAACAGGAACGCCCCATTCAACTGTTTGATACTGATCGCCAGGAATTTGGTCCAGAAAATTTAAAGTGTGGAAAGTATTAATTTGTTCCCTGGTAACAAGATATGGGATTG
>DASQZP010001143.1:0-2451 GCA_035638655.1 Bacteroidales bacterium | reverse complement strand
ATTCCCGGTCGACTTTGTAGATATGGTTGGGATTCATACACCAGGAATGGTCGCAGGTATGTTGAATCACTTCATCCTTGCGTAAGTAGTTACTGTAGTAGACCCGCCACAGAATCCGGTGAGCCGGCTTCTGTGTCCCGTTAAAGTAGAAAATCGGATACTCTTCACCATTGGGACGACGCTGGATGCCACCCTGCCACGACCAGCAATCCTCCCGATCTCCAGAATCAATATTATCGAGAAACCGGCGTTGGTCCTTGGGGGAGAGCAGTTGTTTCTTATTCATTGAAAATGTCACAATCTCTGTTTTTCTACCATCGGTTTGACTTATTCCTCCACACGGAACGATATATTATCGATGGAATTACTGAATGTCTTAAATAATAATCGAGTTCGGTGCGACGGAAGATTAACGGGCAAAATTTTTATCACTGTAACTTTAACTCAATCCTTTCACCATTCATTAGAATTACGGAATAATCAAGCAATTGTTGACCAGATATATCATTGTTTTTATAACTTTTAGCCACTGATTTCGAGATTAGAAATCTATATTTAATATTTTCATCAATTGTGAAATCTTCGGTAAAATTTCTGGTATGACCAAATACAACAAGATCGTAACCATAAAATGCATTTGAATTCCCAACCAAACTATTTAGAGGATCCAAAATCTTCCGGATTATCTCATCAAATACTCTTTTACCTATATCATATTTATCCAAACGAATAGAATTATAGGTCAGAGTATTATTAAATTTAAAAGTCAAATAGTCATTATTTTTAAATGGACTAATATCAATTGAATATCTTTCAAGGTTTGAATTATTTAATTTCGATTCAGTGCGAATTAAGTCAATAAAACCAATTATGTTTTTTCTTAGGTAAACATATTTTGAAGAAGATGGAAAATGTTTTGACAAATAATCCGAAGGCTGAATTAGGACTAGTGTAGTAGTGGTATCAGGAAGAGTTATCTCCCCGAATCCAGAATAATAACCTACTTTTGATATTCTAAAATTAATTTCTGCATGATCTAAATCACTGAAGTCACTGGCATATACGTAGGTTTTGAATTCACCATTTTTATTGGTATAGCCCAACCCATCATTTACCAATGAAGAATTTGAAAAACTCTGAAATTTTACTTGTGCGCTATCTATTGCATTACCGCCAGTATTCATAGCCTGTATCGTATATGTGTACCTATTTAAAACAATATTTGCTGTATCTGTATGTCCCAACCAATCGCACATCATTTCACTTTTTAAATGGAAGCGTTTATCTATGTTAATAGTAAAATTTAGAGTTGTAAAATAACTTCCTTTTAATTCATCATTTTCAGGAAAGAAAGAATAAGTTGTCACTCTATAGATAGGGAGTTTCTTAACAAAACTATAGTTTTGAACTTTTTCCCCCGATTCTCCAACTTCGAGATAAACATCAACACTATCAATCGGTTCAACATTTTTTCCAGTAATGTTTAATACATAGGTGTGAGTTATAGGTTTTTCTACAGGGGGAGTACACGATATTAACCATACTGTAAGCGTTGTGATAAATAGAAAGATTTTCATATTATTCTCCAATTTTAATAGTAGTTAACTACAATTATTATTAGGGAACTTGAATAATGACGAATCTATAAGTGCAATAAAAACCTATACGATTTATATTTCACGTGATAATTAATACCACCCTAAATTTTTTTGAATATCGTTTCGAAATTTAGTCTGGATTTGTTTTGGAGCATTAACAATATAGTTTTGTGCTTCAATTTTACTTTTTCCGGTAAGTCCATCCAGATATTTGACAATATTGTCCAAAGTGAACTTATCACCAATTTTATCTTCAAAGTTTCCCTGAAAATCTGACCACAGAATAGCATCAATTTGTTTGGTCTTTGCCCAATCGCGAATAATTAAAGAGATATTATCATTATTACTATGTATAGTTTCCTGAAGGAAATTAATATAGCCAATATTATCTTTATTTTGTGTTCCTTCACGCTCTTTTAAGTTGTTGATAGCATTCGTTAAATCGTCAAAATCCATATAATTCCACAATACTTGTACAGAAGGAAATCCTTCAAATATAACTAAAGTTAACCTACCACCATTAGATATTCGTGCAAATTCAATGGGTAGACTAGGTCCATCTTTTTTCCATTTGTTCTTAATTTTTAAATTTCTTGAATCCCAGATCAACGAACCCCATCCTAATACTGCAATTTTAGTCGGATTATTGTTACTTGGTTTTTCCATCATTTTTCTCCAGTTAATTCTAACTAAAAATATTGGTTTAAATGTGACTTCACCTAAACAAGAATTTTGCCCTCTAACGGTCCCAGTTCACCGGCGCCCTGTGAAAAAGTACAAACTATTTGCCTTCAATTTGAAAAAGCGACCAGACTTTAGAAAATGCTTCTGAACCAAATTTTTCCACTCCGAA